>CAMHPM010000020.1 GCA_946187025.1 uncultured Prevotellaceae bacterium | reverse complement strand
GCCATACCTGGCACAACAATGGCATCTACAATCTCGGGCATCATTGCCGACGAGGCAGCCATAGGTATGGTGAACCAAAAGACCACTGCTGTGCGCATCATACCGGTTGAAGGCAAGACGGTGGGCGATCGTGTGGAGTTTGGCGGACTGCTCGGCTACGCACCGATAATGCCGGTCAACACCTTCTCGTGCCAGCAATTCATCAACCGTCAGGGGCGCATTCCTGCTCCGATACATAGTTTCAAGAATTAGGAAAACCCTTTTTTAATGTACACCATACAACAAGAACTCGAACAGTGCAGAGCCATGCTTGCAGCCGACTTCAAGCACACCAACCCGTTGCTCGATCAGTCGTTGCGCATGGTACAATCCCGCTCGGGAAAGATGATGCGACCAGCCCTCACACTGCTTGCAGCCCGGCTTTTCACACCTGTCAATACTAACACACTACATGCAGCTGTGGCCTACGAGGCATTCCACACAGCAAGCCTCATACACGACGACGTGGTTGATGAAAGCAACCAACGCCGCGGACAGGAGTCGATAAACCACAACCAGGGCAACAAGGTGGCTGTGCTGGTAGGCGACTACATCCTGTCGATTGCCCTGCACCATCTGTCGCAAATAGGTAACCCGCGATTGGTGGATGTCATGTCGGAAGCTGCTGCCCAGCTTGCAGATGGCGAGCTGCTGCAACTGCTCGGAACCATGAGCAACGAACTCTCTGAACAAACTTATTTCGACATCATCAGGGCCAAGACTGCTGCGTTGTTTGCCGCATGTGCTGCATCGGGAGCCATCACGGCCGGAGCCGCCGAAGAGGAAGTGAAGCGTATGTATGAATTCGGGCAGTTGGTGGGCATTTGTTTCCAGATGAAAGACGACATATTCGACTACCTCGACAACGATATAGGTAAGCCGACAGGCAACGACATGGCAGAAGGAAAACTCACGTTGCCTGCAATATATGCCATCAGAAATAGTAAGGAAAACCTCGATGAAATCGTGGAAAAATTAAAAAAACAGACTGCAACGACCGATGAAATACGCCGCATGGTGGCATACATAAAAGAGAGCGGTGGCATAGAATATACTGAACACCTGATGTATGAACATGCTAACCGTGCAAAACTCATATTGCAACACTATGCAGATAGCGAAACCAAGGATGCACTGATGCAATATGTGGATAATGTAACCCAACGAAAATTCTAAGTTGTGACTATAACCCTACTTCAACAAGACACGGTGTGGATGAACCCACACGAAAACATACGCAAAGCCAACGAAGCCATAGACCGCACTCCGGGGTCGGACCTATACTTGCTGCCCGAGATGTTCAACACGGGATTCCTCACCCACCCGCGCCAGCAGAAAGGACATCACGATGCCGCCACATTGGAATGGATGCTGAATAAGGCACGTGAAACCGATGCTGCGATATGTGGCAGTATGGCAGTGGAAGACAATGGAAAATACTACAACCGCATGTATTTCGTTGAACCGTCGGGGCGCATAACCCACTACGACAAAAGCCACCTTTACAAATATGGAGGTGAAGGCGAGCAATACAGTGCCGGCGAAGACCGCGTGATAGTAAACTTCCGCGGTGTCAATATCCTGCTTGAGATATGTTATGACCTGCAATTCCCGATGTGGTGTCGCAACAACTCGGATGCAGATGGAAACATACTCTACGACCTCATCGTTTATTCGGCCAACTATCCAGTTGCGCGGCATCAGGCATTCGAGACCCTGCCTATAGCACGGGCTATAGAAAACCAATGCTATGTGGCAGTGGCCAACCGGATAGGAACCGATCAGTGGGGCAATTACTATGGAGGCTCGCGAATCATACACCCCTACGGCGACATCATTGCACAGGGCGTTGACAACACCGAGTGTGAGATTACCGGAACCATCAACATGTCGTCGTTACACCATTACAGGGAAAAATATCCTGTGCTGCAAGATATCATCTGGAATAAATTCTTCTAATATCTAAAAAAAGAATCAAGACAAGATGAAAGAAAAGCCGTCCAACACATTCCTGGCTTTTTTGCTTTTGTGTACTTTCATCGGCAGCTGCCTGCAGCAAACAATGGCACAAACCCCGATGAAATGGGAGGATTTTGTTGAAAACATGACCGATGAATATCAGGAAAACGATATAGAACCCAGCACTTTCGAAGATCTTTATGAGATATATCTTCACCCTATAAACCTGAACAACACCACATACGACGAGCTCCGACAACTGCCGTTCCTTACCGACATACAGATAAACGCCATACTCTACCACGTACTGACAAACTATCCCATGCGTTCGCTTGGTGAGTTGATGCTCATTTCGAGTATTGACTACACCACACGTATGCGGCTCATGCTCTTCTGCCGTGCAGGCGAGGAGCGTCCTGTAACCACCGCCGAGACCCTGCGCAACATACTGAGATATCCCAAACAAGATGTCACCCTTCGCACCGACATCCCGTTTTATACCAAGGAAGGCTACCGCGACTATCCCGACAGCATACTTAGCAGATACCCTAACCGGGTTTATCAAGGCAACAACAACTACCATTCCCTGCGATATGCCTTCAATGCCAAGGGCCATATACTGGCAGGGCTCGAGGTGGAGAAAGACGGTGGAGAAAGAGAGTTTGACTACGTATCGGCTTATGTCATGCTACATGATATTGGGCGCATACGTAATCTCGTGATAGGCGACTACAAGCTGAGCTTCGGTCAGGGTCTCGTCGTGTCAAACTCCATGTCGTTTGGCAAACATGCCACATTGGGTTCGATGCCATACATGGGACGCGGCATCAGCCGCCACTCGTCGATGATGGAAAGCAACCACTTGCGTGGGATTGCTGCCAACCTGACTTTATCGCAGAGGGTACATGCCACTGCGTTTGCATCTTATCAAGGCATCGATGCAACGTTGTCGGGCAGCAATTCCAATTCTGTATCGTCGCTCAAGACCGACGGTCTGCACCGCACACAGCTGGAACGCAGTAAGCGCAACCTGTTGCACGAATTCACATGGGGAGGCAACCTGCAGTTCAGCCAAGGCGTGTTCAGTGCAGGAGTCACCGCCATCGCCACACATCTGTCCATGCCACTTGTCCCCAAACACGACACCCCGTCATCTGCCTACCGACTCTACAACCTGCATGGTACTGACTTCGGAGCCATCGGCCTGTCCTACGGATATATCACATCGAAATATTCATTCCAAGGTGAGACAGCCATGAGTACCGCTTCGGGCTGTATGGCCACCATCAACACCATGAGTATGCGCACTTCGTCCACAACCACGCTGTCGATGTCGGTGCGCCATTTCGACAAGGCTTATGCCACACGCTATGGACACACACTGAGCGAGAGTTCGACACCTCAGAACGAAACTGGAATATTGGCAGCCATAAAAGCCGAACCATGGCAACGCATACATATCGAGGCGTATGCCGATGTGTTTCATTTCCCATACATGCGCAGCAACACCTCGGCAGCATCCAATGGATTGGATTGTATGGCGCAGGTCGTTTACACCCCGACCGACAAGTCCCGGCTCCAACTGCGGTACCGCATAAAATCGAAACAACAGGATTATGCCGACGGAAACGGCGGCACCCAACTCATGTATGGCACCAACCAGACATGGCGTCTGAGCTACACCCAGCAGATAGGGAGTCCGCTGTCGCTTCAGACTCTATTTACCTTCAGCCATCGTTTCAATCCCGATTCGGACAACGAAAGCGGATTGCTGTTGGCCGAGAATGTGCGATGGCAATCGTCGGATGGCGGGCGGCACATAAGTCTCATGGCAGCCTATTTCAATACCGACAGCTACGCATCCAAGGTCTGGACATACGAACCCTCGCTGCTATATTCCCTTGGTATGAATTCGCTCTTTTATCATGGTTTGCGTGTCGCAGTAGTTGCATCGGCCAATGTCAGCAAGTCGTTGCGTTTGCAATGTAAGCTGGGACATACGTCGTACTTCGGACGCAACACCATCGGTACCGGACTCGAGCAAATCTCACAATCACACCGCGAAGACTTATTGTTACAGGCCAGATGGACATTCTGACTTCCATTTCGGGTTAAAAAAATAAAAAAACGATGTTTTTTCGGTTGCAGAATCGTTTTTTTACCAATTTAGATAGGTGTAAAAGAAAAAAAGTACGTACCTTTGTTGTCTGGGAACATACCAGAAGTATTATTTATAGTCAAAAAGGAGAAAATATAATGGAAACACACAACGAGGCAAGCAGCATGAAACGTAACAGGCATACGTTGCATAGGCTGATGGTGGTAAGCATACTTACTACGCTTGCAACATTTGTCAATGCCCAGCAGATGGAAGTGTCTGACAGCATCGGTACCGATACCACTTCGGTCGGCATACAGGAAAACACAGCAAAAATCATTGACTATCTTCGAAAGGCAAGGGTGTTCAACCTCTATAACCCCCAGGAAAAAGTATATCTGCACTTCGACAATACGGGTTATTTCAAGGGCGAGACCATCAGGTTTAAGGCCTATGTGATTCGTTGCGACGACGGCCGCAAGACCGACCTGAGCCGTGTGCTTTATGTTGAACTCATCAACCCTTCGGGCGATGTAGTGGAACACCGTAAGCTGAAAATCGAAAACGGCGAGGCCGAGGGTGACATCAAGGTTGATAGCCTGCAAACCACCGGATTCTACGAAGTGAGAGCCTACACACGTTATATGACCAACTGGGGTACACATGCCTGCTTCTCACGAGTGTTCCCTATATTCAAAAAGCCACGTCACGAGGGCGACTACTCGCGCCAGGAAATCGATCAGGTGAGTCGTGGCAAGCGTCTGCCCAACACACGTGTTGACGACGAAGGCATCGTGATCGATACCTATCGACATATCACATCAGTGAAGTTCTACCCCGAAGGCGGCGATCTTGTCAACGGGCTCCAGAGCCGTGTGGCATTTACCATAACCGACGAAGACGGTACCAAGATTCAGACCCACGGCCAGATTGTGGATGAGAATGGTAAGAAGATATGCGATATCCAAACTGATAAGTCGGGCTGTGGACTGTTTACAATCACTCCACAGGCCGGGCATAGCTACCATGCAGTGCTTTCGACGGCCGACGACTCTCAGTCAAATGACAAAAACAAGTCGAAAGACAAGTTGAAAGACAGCAAGAGCGAGCGTTATGCAATGCCCGAAGCCAAAGACAACGGAACGGTGCTTACACTCGACATGCTTGGAGAAATCGACATCGAAGCCACGCTGCACAACTCTCCTGGCATGGAAGGTCACCTGCTGGCATATGCCCTGATGCACAACGGAACGGTCATCGAGTGCGACACCATGACAGCACGCCCCGAACATCACTTCACATTCAACCGGTTCATACAGCCTGAAGGTGTGAACCAACTCACTATATTCGACTCTTCAGGACAAATACTTGCCGAGCGGCTCTTCTTCATCTATCCTAATCCACTCGAAGAAGACAGCATTGTCATCACATCGCCCACCACAACACTCACTCCATGTTGCAAGGTTTCGTTCAAACTGCAGACCGAGCCCAACTCCTCTATTTCGTTCTCAGCCATGGATGCCGGCAGTATGACCGGTGGCTGGCTGGGCAATATGAAGACATGGATGTTGCTTGCAAGCGAGGTGAAAGGCTATATCTCCAATCCTGAATACTATTTCGAGTCGGACGACGACGAGCATCGTCGTGCGGCCGACATGCTCATGATGATACAGGGATGGCGCCGCTACGACTTCCAGCTCATGGCAGGAGTCACCAAGATGGAACACCGTCAACCTATCGAAGACCGCCTCTACCTGTTCGGCCAGGTGAAGTCGAAGCAGAAACGCTACTCGGCCGACGATGTTGAGATAACAGCCTACATGTACAACGACAAGGGAGAAGTGATTGACGGCAAGTTGAAGACCGACAGCCTTGGCAACTACAACTATATCGTGCCCGACATCGAAGGCGAATGGACATTACAGATGGTGTCGAAGAAAGACGATGTGGAGCGCAACTACTATATTGGTATCGACCGCCATTTCTCGCCTGAGAAACGCTATCTCTATCCCGACGAGACCCGGCGCCTGCCAATCATCGAACCGAACTTCGTGCCGAAGATGTCGGTCGATGATGAAGAGCTCGACGACGAGCAGTATGTATCGATATCCAAGAAGACCCACCTGCTGCCGACCGTCAAGATTCGCACCCGCCGCATCCTGGGCGACCTCTCCTCCACATGGTATGACGAAGAGCAGGCACAGCAGTCGTCGGTCATCCGCTACAACTGCGACGAAGATGCCGACCGCTATGGCGACCTTGGTGAGGACATGCCGCATTTCTTCGAGTGGCTTGCCGAGAAAAATCCGTTGTTCAAGTTCGATATGATTCCTGCCGAGAACACCGAAGACCGCACGGGTGCCGTGCTCCTCGACGACAACATATCCTACAACAACCGCCCTATCATCTGGATTGTCAACAACCGCTTCTGGGGAATCACCAACATCCAGTCGTATCAGCGCAGCCTGGTTGAAATCCACGACAACAGCAACCTCACGGGCATCGTCATGCTGCCCGACATGCTCGATGTGGCCAAGACGCTCTACATCTCCGAAGACCTGCAAGCAGTGAAGGAGCATGTATATGCCACAGGCCTCGAACGTATCAACCCTGTCGTGTTCTATGTATATGAGCACCCGCTGTTCAACTTCAAGCAGAAAGGCCTGCGCCGCACCCACTTCGAGGGATTCAACGTGCCTACGGCCTTTGAGATGGAAGACTACTCAATTGTTCCGCCTACCGAAGACTTCCGCCGCACACTCTTCTGGGATGCCAACGTGAAGACCGACAACCGCGGACGTGCCACCGTCGAGTTCTACAACAACTCATCGTGCCGTGCCATGTACATATCGGCCGAGGGTATGACCGAAAACGGACGAATCATTATAAATCAATAAACACCCCATCCAGCCCACATTTTTTGCCCATGTGTGTATATAGGTTTTCCCACTATTTGTTATCAACCACTCTTTTTCTTCTGTTGCTGGGTGGATGCAGTTCTCAGCCATCGCTCTATTCGGTGCTCGACGAGGCCAGGGTCATGATGCGCTATTCGCCGTCCGACGCCTTGAAACACCTGCGCGCCCATCAGGACGAAGCCGATTCCAGTCCGCGCGAGACACGCATGAGATACTACATGCTCATGGCACAGGTGGCATACATGAACGATGAAACCATGCCGTCCGACACGTTGCTGCAGCAGGTGGTCGATTATTTCAACAAAGAGGGCAGTGCCAACGAGCAGATGAATGCCAACTATGTGATGGGCCTGAAATACCTGCGTGCGCGGCTGGCGCCCGAGGCCATGCAGTATTTCTACATAGCCACCGACAAGGTGAGCGACACCGACCCCACATGCGACTTCGAGACCCTCATGGAGATATATGGCCAGATGTCGCAGATATTCCATTATCAGGACATGTATGAGAACGAGGTATCGGCCAACCGCAGCTACAGCTCCATAGCCGACCGCCTCGGCTTCACCTACGAAAGCATCATGGGTCAGGAGCGTAACATAGAAGCCACCCTGGCCATGGGCGACACGGCTGCCGCCCTTGAGCAGATAGAGCAGGTGAGCCGCATGTATCGCGACAACGGATACGACGAACAGGCTGCTGCCACGCAGATGTATGCCATACCTATATATATCGACCGCAGGCAGTATGATGCCGCGCGCAGCACCATGCAGCTTGTCGAGCAACACTCGGGGCTGTTCGCCTCCGACGGCAGCATACAGCCGGGCCACGAGCTCTACTATGGCACCAAGGCACGCTACTACCTTGCCATTGGCCACACCGACTCGGCTACCATCTACTTTAACCGCCTGCTTCATGCTGGCTACGACCTCAGTGCCTGTCGCGGACTGCTCGACATCTACCGCCGGCAGCACCCCGACGACTACATATCACGCCTGTTCAGCCGCTACATCACAGCCTCCGACCAGCAAGACCGCAGGCAGGCCAACCAAGACATACACAAACTGTCCTACCTCTACAACTACCAGCGGTTCCAACAGATAGCCGACAAGCGGGCAGCCGAGGCCGAGCGCACACGCCTCACCACCACCATCATCGGCATAGTCATACTGCTACTGGTAGCCGGAGCCGTGGTGTGGTTCGTCAGCTACCGCCGGCGCCAGCGCAGCCGCCAGCAAGCCCTGCAACACATCCTCGACGAGCAGTATCGCCGTAGCACGCAATACCAGGCCGACCGCCAGCGTGAAATCAACGACGCCGAGGCTGCCTTGCAGGCCATGACCGATGAAAACCGCCAGCTGAAAGACATGGTGGAAGCCGAGCGGCTGAAGGCCGAAGAGCAACAGCGCACCGTGGACGAGCAGAAACACATGCTCGACATCCACATGCGCCAGCTGCAACTCGACCAGGAACGGCAGAATGTGGCCGAGTCGCACTTCTTCGACTCGGGCATCTACAGCCTGCTGCGCCAGCACCTCAGTGCCGAGACCATACTGCCTGCCGACCAGTGGACCATTCTCGAGCAGCGCATACTGCAAGTCTATCCAACCTTCCACGACAAGCTCTATTCGCTCTATCAGTTCTCGGAAACCGAGTATCGCATCTGCCTGCTCACCAAGATAAAAGTGTCGCCCACCAATATGGCACTGCTCATGGCCACGAGCAAAAGCTCGATATCGCAAAACCGCTCGCGCATGTACCGCAAGGTATTCCATAAGGCCGGTAGTCCTGAAGACTGGGATGACTTCATCATGTCGATCGACTGACCATGCACACCGCAGCCACCGTCGCAGGTTTCTGAGAGTGCGCAGTCGCGGGGTCGAGAGTGCGCAGTCGTACGAAGCAATACCTGGCATAACGTAATCAATACTCACTGTTGGTTGTGGAACACGACAATACTTAATGCAATTCACCAGAATAACAATAAACAATAAAAAAACCAAACAACATGATTCACAAACACATCAAACTATTACTCGCATCAATGCTTCTGTTGCTCCTGCCCCAGCAAGCAGCAGCCACACATGTTGACGATACCTGGAAGTATCAGGTAATACTCAACGGGTCGAACACTATCCGTATCTCTGCCCCCGTCTACGACATGGACGGAGCCGACTGCTGGGTGGACAACGGCAACCTGAAGGTGACGTGGACCGACGAAAGCGGAACCCACACCGAAACCTGCTTCCACTGGCAGCGCAACGGTGACACCGACAACGACAACAAAGACATCTACATACATTTCCGGACCGACATGGGCGGAAGCATCGAAGTGACGCAGGGAAATTCCTCCAACCACTTCACCCTGACCAAGGCCGATGGCGACATTCAGCGTCTGGTATATCGCAACAACGACGGCAAGACCTTCAACGTCTATGCCGTATGGCGCGTGCCCTACGCCCTGATGGGAAAGCAGTTGACGTTCAAGTGGGACGTCCACCGCGACGGCAACAGCCGCGATCCCATGAATGTGCCGGGACTGGGAGATGTGCCCATCACCATGCCTGATGCCCAGCAAGTGGTTACACCACAGGTGACCACAGCCACCCTCTCCTACAGCGAGAGCGGCAAGCTGGAACTGCCCTGGTTCATCGCCTCCACCAATCTGACAAAAGTCAGCTATGAGTACACCGACCAAGACGGCAAAACCGTCACTCAAAACATGCCTACCGATGCCAACAGTGGCACCATCTACCTCGACGCCACCGTTCCACACGACAACTTCCGCATCGTCGTGAGCTATAAGGACAGAGACAACAACGACATAGAAAATGTGTCGTCGCAGGTACAAGACCTGCCGGTGCTGCATGCACCCATAGGCCTCACAGCCACACCAATCGGCAACAATCGGGCAGCGGTACGGCTGACATGGGACATCCTCTATCCCGGTACCGACGACCTGACCGAGACCGACTTCTTCGAAGTGCAACGGTCGCTCACCGGCGAGGAAGCCGACTTCGTGTCCATAGGATCAGTGCCATTTGTGGTCACAGCCGAAAATACACACTTCGAGTTCATCGACAGCACTCTGCTCAAGAGCGTCACCGCCGAACAACTCACAAGCGGCGGCACGCTCGACCGACTCACATATAGAGTGCGCCGCGCGATAACCGAGAACTGGGGCTGGGAAGGCAACAACTGCGCAGCACAGGCCTCGTGTGTCATCGACGACATACACCTGCTACGCATTGCATCCTACGATGCCAAATGGGAAGACGAGAGAGCACACACTGTGCGCGTTTCGTGGGAATATGCCAACGAACGCAACGCCGTGTGGGACGACCGCGCCCAGATGAGACTGCGCGTCATGATGAAGAACCGCGCAGGAGAAGTGGTCGATTCCATGCTCTACGACCTCACTACCCAAGAACGCCAGCAACGCTACAAGGTGGTACTCCTTTCTCGTCCTTGCGTGGATTACGACATCAAGGTCTATGCCGAACAACGCACTTCACCTATCAACACATGGGAAGGACTGGTGCCATATTATTTCCCAATACGCTCGGAGTCCGACTGGAATACTTTCTGCCAAAAGGTACAGGCAGCACGTGGGCAATACGACGTAAATGCCCGTCTTTATGCCGACATCAGCATCAACAAAAGTTGTGGTGACACCAACTATCCGTTCCGTGGAAACTTCGACGGCAATGGCCACACGCTGAATGTAGCAATAAATAATCAGGCTATATCTTACGAAGCTCCGTTCAGATATGCTAAAGACTACACCATCAAGGACCTGACCGTCACAGGCTCTGTCAGTGGCTATTTCAATACTTCAGGACTGGTGGGTCATAGCAATGCCAGTGAGGGGCAACGCAACTCAATCATGAACTGCAAAATATCTGCTACCATTTACAGCAACCGCTATTTCGCAGGCGGAATCATTGGTCACGGCAACAGCGCCAACCACGATATCAACAACTGCCTGTTTAATGGAAAACTGATGGTCGGCAGTGCAGGAGGCAACAATCGAATTGGTGGCGCCATCATCGGCATGGAGGACGGCGGTACCGACAACCGCATCACCAACTGCTTGGAAGCTGGTACGTATCAAGGTTTCGAATTCACCAATCTGTGTTTCGCCAACAAAACAGGGTATAATAACGGTGGCAACAACACAAACAACTGGAGCACGCACGGATGGGGATACGATGCAAGCGGGAAATCGGCCGACGAACTGCTTGCAGCGCTTGGCAGCGGCTGGACAAAAGTGGGCGATGCAATTGTGCCAAAAACCACTACGGTAGCCGACCCTATCGCCACCTATCCAACACCAACATTACCAACTTTCCATCACGAGAGCATAGGTAAGATTGACCCTACGCTGAGAACCACGACGCGCCAAAGCAGCGTGCTCCTCGTCTGGGAGACCGACGGCAATCCTATAGACTACTTCACTGTGATGCGTCGCCCACAAGGAACCGATGATAGCGCCTGGAAGGTGATAGAACCAAGCACCGACAAGCTGAGCTATGAGGACAAGACCGTATCACCATTGGAGGACTATGAATATAAAGTACGTGCAACCAACGACTGCGAAGGCATAAGCTACACCGAGACAAATGTGGTCTTGGGTGCCTGCAAGCACACCGGACTGTTGGAAGGCTATGTGCGCTTCAACGACGGCACGGGCATTCCCAACATCACGGTTGAGATCGTGCCACAAAGCGGAGGCACAATAGTGACAGCCAAGACCGACGAAAGCGGCTACTACAAAGCCGACTCACTGTCGTATATGGGAGAGAAGAGCGTGACATACATAGTGACGCCCGTTTCTGAGGGTGGCATGAAGCTTGAGCGCGAATCATATAGCGTGACATTCAACAACGAGAGCAACCACGAGCAGGTACACG
>CAMHPM010000019.1 GCA_946187025.1 uncultured Prevotellaceae bacterium | reverse complement strand
TGCTGAGCCTCCATAAGGGTCACAGCGGTCGTGCCTGGTCGGATTTTCGACATATATTTCAATGCCTTTTGTTTTGCTTCTTCACGACTGATAGGCCCGGCCTTGCAGTTGGAGCCAATCGTAATCAGGGCTAAAGAAAGAAGAATTATAGAATGTCTTATCATATAGCATCAATTAACATAATCATATCGTATTCACAGAAATGGGCAGTCCCCTTTTTGGCTATGAGACTGCCCACTTGATTGGCTTTATCGTATTAACCGATTATTACTCTTTTACAGCGCTTGGCAGTGTTATTACGATAATTCCGTCATCCTGGGTTTTGTTCCAACCATTTCCAAGGCCATACATATAGAAGACTGGTGCAAGCTGGAATACTCCCTCTTCAATCTCGCAGTTATGCTGCCACATAGCAGGGTCTTCGAAGAATTCATACGGATGTATTGCGTAGCACATGTCGGTACCAGAATAAAGGTATCCTGTAGCAAATTCGTCATAGTACACCAAACCATCTTCATCTACGCTAATCTCAATATAGCTTGCAGGTTTGCCAATTTCTTCTGGTTTGTAGTATCCGGCTGCCAATGCATCGGCAAGTCCCTGAGTATATGGATCCATAATGCGGTAGATTGAGAATCCCTCGGCCTGCAGAATCTCAACATCGTATTCTTCGCCAATGTTGAAGTTGTCGATGAACTTACCGGTTCCGAGCTTTATCCAGTTGTAGTTGAGGCTGATTGAAACAGCGCAGGCAGTATTGCCTGATACTGAAGTCAAGGAGTCTGGTAAAGCAATTGTTGCAGTATAGCTCTCGCCAATGATAAGGTCGTTGAATCTGATGACATATTCTGCAGAAGCCTTGCCAGCCTCAAATGTGATGGAGTCTGGACAGATGAGTTTTTCATCGCTCACTTCAGCAGTTATAGGCAGTGTGACTGCAGCACCTGCTCTGCTACGATTAATCATCAGTACGACACAACTGTCTGTAGCATCGAGCGAGTTGACTGATTTAGCTTGGGCAAAGCTATATACTCCACCATCGGCTGTTGCAGTCTTAGGCTCGGTATATGCATCCCAGTAGCCATCCTCGCTACAAGCCGTGAAGGCTGCTATCATGGCAATCATTGCCACGTATAATATTGATTTAATCTTATTCATTATATTGCGGTTTTATTGGTTTATGAATTTTAGTCAACCTCAGGAGTTGGATTAGCAATGTCGCTGTCAACGTTCTTTTCAACGCTCAGCTTAGCATTGCCTTCAATCTCGCCTTGTGGTATCTGGAAGTTCATGCGCTTGTCATTGCCTTCGATAGTGAAAATGGCTGATTCAGGATAGCCGCATCCATGGCGGTTGATGCCCTTGCCAAGACGCTTGAGGTCGAACCATGAGATACCTTCGCCCCAGAATTCAATACGACGTTGCATCCATATCTCTTCCTGGATATCGGTTGCCGATGTAGCAGTGCATGTGTAGCTTGGGTCACGATAGGTCTGAACAAACGACTGCAGAGTGCTGGCACCTGGGTTGCCGCCCATTGCCTGAGCCTCGGCCAGAATGTAGTACATCTCTTCGATACGGATGAGCGGAATGTCGCACGCATTGGTAGATGTATATACTTCACCACCATAAGGGGCAAACTTCACCTGGGTGTATGGCTTTATTGGGTTATTACCCGAGTTGTTAGAAAGGATGTAGTTTTGTTCCTCTTCGTTCAGGTTGCTTGACTTGAGGTTTTCGTCGATGAACCATCCTTTGCGCACGTCGGTTGCAGGAATTGCCTCATACAATTTCTTTGAGCACCATTTCCATGCACCCACTGATGCGTAGCCATAGCAGAGAGTACCCATGTGTGATGGGAAGTTAACGATACCCGATGTAACGACACGGTCTTCTTCGCTGATGAGGATACCCCAAATCCATGAATTGTCTTGTATGTTGATGAATGACGGACGGCGCATATCGGCCAAGCTGTATGGTGTGTATCCACCATTGTCAATTACATACTTGGCATCGCTTGCTGCCTCGCTCCAATTGTTCATCACAAGGTTGATACGTGCACGTATTGCGTATGCCACCGACAGGTCAACATATCGCTTGTCACTACGTTTAATTCCACTTTGGGTAAGCAAATCAATAGCTTTATTGATGTCGGTGTTGATTTGTGTATATACTTCTTCAACGGTTGAAAGATCACATCCGTTGGCAGCGGCATCGTCGGCATTTGCTTCGGTAATGATTGGCACGCATGGCAACTGCTCATGTCCCTTGTAGGTGAACTGATAGAGTTGTGCGAGCACAAAGTAGTCGTAGGCACGTATTGCCAATGCCTGTGCGAGGAAATACTTCAGCTGTGCATCGGTTGTTTCCGGGTCAATGAGTATGGCAACCTGATTGGCTGCATATATTTGGTTGTAGATAGTTCCCCAGTGCATGCTGCTGTAGCCTGCATTGTAGCTCAGGTCTCTCCACTCCAAATATGCACGGAACCAGTTGTAGCCAATAGCGGCACTTACCATGTCTTGTCCACGTGAGTCCATTGCTATCATGGTTGCAGGATAGCCAAAGTCATCGTGGTCGGGGTTTGATGTGAGGTTGCCATATACGCTGAACATGTTAGTGATACCAGTTACACTGGCTGCCACCATGTCTGGGTTTTGCGTGTAAACTCTCTCTTTTTGTTCGGCTGTAATGGTGTTACCCATAGGCTCGGTATCAAGGTCAGAGCATGATACGAGAACTGAGCCGGTAAAAGCAGTCAGCAAAATCGTATTTATAATTTTATTCATAATCTCTTAGTGTTTTGTTTATTCTTGTTATACTAACTCTTGATATTACAGATAGTTATTCGATTAACATCAGATACATTCTCTAAAGTTTAGAACGCCAGCTTTACACCTGCTGAGATAGAGCGCAGAGCTGTGTATCTTGATGTAGTAGCCGAAGTGAAGCTTTGGCGTGGGTCGAGACCCTTGCGTGCAGAGAACAATGCCAGGTTGTCGGCAGCAAAGAACACTCTCACTGTCTCGATAGATGCTTTGCGTGTAAGACTCTTAGGCAGAGTGTATCCAACTGTTACGTTGTTGATCGAGAGATAGTTTGAAGAAATGAGGAAACGATCTGAAGTTGAGTTTGTGTACTGGTCGGTGAAGTTGAGGCGTGGTACATCGGTGTTGGTGTTTTGTGGTGTCCATGCCTTGCTTATGTCGGAGTGGAAGTTACGTCCTGCCGATGAAGAGTTGTATGTGTGCATGAGGTTCTGGTATCCAGAGTCATAAATCATACCTCCCAGTTGATATGCAAACTGAATTGACACGTCGAATCCTTTGAAGCTGGCGCTTGTACCGAATCCACCATATACATCTGGCAGCATGTCGCGTGTAGCCTGGCGGTTGGTTGAGCTGGCTGTAGAGTAGTTTGTAGTTGCATATTCCTCTTCGTGGTCAACAACGCGGAAATCGTCTTCGCCGTCGTGGCCGTCTTCATATACATAGTCTCCATTGGCGTCGGTCTTGAATATTTTTCTCTTGGCCCAGTAGAGTGCCTGACCATTGGTCTGATCTACTCCTGCATACTTCACGAGGTAGAGACGATAGCGTGAGTCGCCTTCCTTATAGTATGTTGTACCGTTGATGTATTCACCGTTGAGGTCTGGGTGCAACTTCACTACCTTGTTCTTCTGGAATGTTGCATTGAGGAATGCATCCCATACGAATCCGCCCTTGTTGAGGATTTTGTAGTTGAGGTCGATTTCGAATCCGTAGTTACGCAGCTTACCGAAGTTTACAGGTATTGAGGTGTATCCGTTTGACGATGCAACCTGCTTGTAGTAGAGCATGTCGCTTGTCTGGCGTGAGAAGTATTCTAAGCTACCGTTGAGGCGGCTGTCGAAGAATGAGAAGTCAACACCAGCATTGAATGTGTGTGCAGTTTCCCATGAGAGGTCTTTGTTTCCTTTGTATGCAAGTGTACCATCAGAGAACACGCCATTTGATCCTGTGAGTGTATATTGGTCGAGGTATGCGTAGTTGTTTCCTACACCGTGGTTACCTTGCTGTCCGTATGATACTTTGAGCTTAAACAGGTTGACCCAGTCGAAATTGTCGCTGATGAAGCTTTCTTTTGCCATTTCCCATGCAGCGCTTGCTCCCCAGAATGTACCCCATCGGTCGCTGAAACGAGATGAGCCATCACGACGGAGTGAGAAGCTTGCGAAGTATTTGTTTGCATAGTCGTAGTTGATTCGTCCGAATCCAGAGTTGAGGGCCCATTCACCGGCACTTCCGTAGCCGCGACGTTGGTCGATTGAGTTGTTGACAGCCCATGCACCTTCCTGATAAACGTTTTGTCCGTAGGCTGTGGCACTCTCGCTCCAGTACTTATAGCTTTCGAGTCCGAGGAGGAAGTCGAAACTATGGTCGCCGAATTCCTTGTAGTAGTTGGCAAGGTATTGCTGGCTGAATCCACTGATGTGAGTATATTCTTGTTCTGCTTCACCGCCGTATGCTTTACTCTGTCCGTAGTTCTTGCTGCGAGAATAGCGGAAACGAGTGTTGTCGAGATGAAGTCCGAGGGTAGCAGTCAGTTTAAGTCCTGTCAGCGGAGTTATCTCAGCATAGAATTTTGAGTTGAGGTTATCTACTAAATTGTCTTGAGTCGAGTAGATGAGGTCGCTTATAGGGTTTGACATGCTCATGAAGTTACGAGTATAGTTGGTGTTTGAAGCATCACCATAGTCGTAGATTGGAGCTCCGTTGTATGGATCGCGCATGATTGCTCCGCTGGCATTGCGCACATAGAGTGGATAGATTGGTGCTATTTCATTGGCAATGTGGAATGCGTTGACCGATGAGTTGGTTGTTGTCTGCTCATCTGGCGAGTTGGTATTGGTGTATGCATAGGCAATGTTTGCACCCAGTGTCAGCCAGTCCTTAGCACGGTAGTCAACGTTCAAACGTGTTGCAAAGCGCTCGAATGCCGAGTTCTTGATAATACCTTCGTCGTTGAGGTAGTTGAATGATGCGAAATATGTGATACGCTCGTCACCACCCGATACTCCTACATTGTACTCGCTGCGTACACCATTACGATATGTGCCGTCCTTCCAGTCATCTGGAGTAAAGTAGTTTTGTCCGTCGGTCCATCCCAGTGTTGCATTAGGATTGATAACGCCTCCCTGCAGAATGAGGTCTTCACCAGCTGGCACTGTATATACGTTGTATCCGAGCGATACAGGTATCTGACTGTTGGCATAAGCATGAGCAGTAGCAGGGTTGTTACCGCTGAAGAAAGAAGAGTTGTAGAGCGACTGATAAGCATATTGCATGTATTGTGCAGGACTTCCCAGTACGTCGTAGTTGGTAATCTGACGTGAGTTAGCACCCCACTTAGCGTCGAGTGTAATCTTTGCTTCTCCGTTGCGTGCACCCTTCTTGGTAGTTACGAGGATAACGCCGTTTGCGCCACGTGCTCCATAGAGTGCTCCTGCGGCAGCATCCTTAAGCACTGTCATACTCTCGATATCCTGCATTGGAATTGCATTGATGTCGCCATCGTATGGCACTCCATCTACTACATAAAGTGGTGATGCGCTTGCGTTGATTGTACCCACGCCACGTACCAATACAGTTGAGCCTGTACCAGGCTGGCCGTTGTTGCTAAGTGTCTGAACACCTGCTACAGCACCTGACAGCACATTGGTAAGGTTAGATGCCTGGCGGTCTTCAAGTTTATCGCTCTTGATTACAGCAGCTGAACCTGTGAATGTCTCACGTGTAGCTGTTCCGTAAGCTGACACGAACACATCCTTAATTTCGTTAACGCTCGATTCCATGAATATCTTCATGTTCGAACCACCCTTAATCGATACTTCCTTTGCCAACTTACCGATGTAAGTAACACGAAGTATTCTGGAAGACTCAGGGACATTTGGAATTGTGAACTTACCATTTATGTCAGTGGGCGCACCAAGCGTAGTTCCCACAACCATTACGGTAGCTCCAACCAGGGGTTCGCCCTGTTCGGCGTCGAAAACTGTACCGCTAACTGTACGTTGTGCAAACGCCATACTTGCCGAAAGCATGAGGCAAGTAAGTAAGAACCATAATCTTTTTCTCATTCTCTGTTTGTTTTAAGTTAATAATTAATGAATATTCTTTATCTGTATCCCTTGTACACCCCACATGGGGGCGCACTTTCTTTTTTTTGTGTTTGTATCTTGTATCAGTAGCCTGTCTTTTTTATATTGGCCATGTCATTCGTCTTACACCTTATATTATATATACGCGCGAGGCTCCACATTATGCAAAAGCCTACGCAAAAGTGTATATTACACCTTTCGAGCTGCAAATTTAAGAAAAAATTATTAAACAAGCATTAAAAAAACTTAACAAAATGCAGTATTTAACACTTTGCATGGCTTAAAGCAAGGATTTTCTTTCATTTTGATGTCAATTGACGCATTATTCACGCAAAACGTAAGCTATTGATACCTGCGTTTTGGCAAAGCTCGACAAGGGCCATGTTGCTTTTTGTGACAAAGTATGTGTCAATATATAGCAACTATCGTCGCATGGTGTTTATATTTGTTAATTCATAATACGCAAAATGAGGTGGCTGACTAGAAAAATATAATGGCATACTGTAATTTAGCTAAAAAAACTTTGGTATTTACATCTTATTATTTATCTTTGCAGTCGGATAGCTTATAAATAGGCACCATCAATAATCAAAATCCTGCAACAATAGAAAAAAGTAGAAGTATATGAAAACAATTGCCAACCTAAGCACAAAAATGTTCGCTGTGGTTGTCAGCGTACTCGCCTTTTCGCTGCTGCCAAGCTGTAACGACGACCCAGGCGTTGAAAACTACTACACGGCCAAAGGTGATATGGCCAACAGCTACCTAAGCAACCATCCAGAACGTTTCAGCGAGTTTATTTCCATCATCCAGAAATCGCACATGGTGAGTTTCGACTTGCTTGGAACATACGGTTCATACACAGTATTTGCACCTACCAACGAGGCTGTAAAAGATTTTCTTGCCGGCCGTGGACTGAGTTCGGTGGATGAATTGTCGGTTGCCGACTGCGACACCATTGCAGCAATGCACATCATCGAGCAGTCGTTCTTCACGAGCGATTTCTCTGACATCACCCTGCCGACCATGAACATGCTCGACCGATACCTGACCATCACCTGCGACTCAATAAAAACCGACGACGGCCAGATTGACATTGCATATTATGTGAACAAAAAGTCACAGCTCATCGTAAACGACGACTCGGTCGAAAACGGCGTGGTACACACAATCAACCATGTTATAGATGCCACCAACGAAATGTTGCCTGAACTGATGCACCGCGACTCTACCATCTCGCTGTTCTACACAGCACTGGCCATCACTGGCATGAAGGACTCGCTCGAGCGCTACATCGACGACAGCTATCATTGCGATGTCGATTCGTTTGAAAAGGGTACCTGCTATGCCACTGCCGTGGAATACGACAATGTGTTTTACATGGAAAAGCGCTATTACGGATACACCGGATTCATAGAGCCCGACGCTGTGTATGCCGAACATGGCATCAACAATATAGACGACCTCATTGCCCATGCGAAGGAAGTGTATGACGACATGTATCCAGAGGATGCCGGTGTGACCGATTTCACCGATCGCCGCAACTCGCTCAACCGCTGGGTGTCATACCATTTCCTGCCATGTCGCATTGTCTATAACATGCTGACCCCTGACAACAAAATGCTGACGGCCAACTTCGACCGTCGCCACTGGGATGCAGCCGACTGGTATGAGACCATGATGCCACACTCCATCATGAAAGTGTCTTACCCATCGGGTTCAGAACAAGGACGTTACGTAAACCGCCGCGGGGTACAGAACCGCCGTGACGGTCGTGGGGTGAAGGTACCAGGCTCACGCATACTTTCTCCAAGCGAGGCCGCAAGCAACCTGATGGCTGTGAACGGAGTATATCATTATCTCACCGACCTCATCGACTATGGCCGCCAGACTCAGGAGGTAGTGCTCAACGAGCGTCTGCGTATTGATGCCACCACCCTTTCGCCCGACTTCATGACGAGCGGAGCACGCGGACACGGCGTGCGTGGTGTTGGCGGATGCCCTGAGTTCCCAGGACAGTATGGATTGAAGAGCACTTCGTCTGACCCTGAAATCAACCCTAACACTTGTATTGGTTTCAAGGCGGGCTCGGCTGCCAACTTCATCTACAATGATGTCAATACCCACCTCCATGTACGCAACCGCTATCTCGACTTCTGGTCGTATTATGGCGACGAAGTGATGATATGTGGTATGTACGACGTTCAGTTCAAGTTGCCACCGGTTCCGGAGGGCGATTATGAATTCCGCATCCAGGTGTGCCTCGGATTCGACAACCGTGGTATCATTCAGGTCTATTTCGATGGAAAGCCTTGTGGAATACCTGTAGATATGCGTAAACATGGCGACGATGCAAGCATCGGCTGGCGTTCGGACACCGACCTGGGCGACGAGGAAGCCATTGCTGCCTACGACAAGGCTCTGCACAACCGTGGATGGATGAAGGGTCCTGCTTCGTATGGTAACACATCGTCAAGCGGTGAAGGCTCGAGAGCACCTAACCGCGACACGCGAGAGACTCTGCGACGCATATACACCACATTCCACACCGATGGAAAAACCGACCACTGGGTACGTGTGCAACAGAAACTCGAATCGACCAACGGTACATTCCCATTCGACTATATCGAGCTTTGTCCACGCTCGGTTTACAACAACGAGTTGTATCCTGAAGACAAGTGGTAAGCGAGGATAAGAAGGAATGAAAAATGATAAGACCCTCTCCCCGCTCCCCCTTTATGGGGAGGGCAAATGAAAAAGACCCTCTCCCCGCTCCCCCTTTATGGGGAGGGCTAATGAAAGGATGAAAAAAGGATGGCGGTTGGGAATCCGCTGACCGGAAATAAGGAAGAGCTAAAAGGATGGTGACTGTGGCACCTGACTTTTAGCTCTTCTTGTTTTTAGCTCTTCTTATTATGTGAATTCATTAGTGTGGTTTCCGGCAAATGAGCAACACTTTTTTGTTGTCGGGAGCCAGCGTTGTGGCAAAGATGTAGGTCGAACCTCCGTCGGATAGGTGGAGGCGTTGGCGCAGCTGGACTACAGAAAGCGGGAAATTGCGGACTGCTATGTTGGCCTTGCCGAGTTGTTGCAGGCGTTTCTGATCGGTTTTGCCGAGCGAGCAGATGTCGGTGAGTATGAACTTGCGTCCGGGAAATCGGTCGATATATGTGTCTGACACATACAGATGGCTGTTGGGATGCAGCTGATGTATGCCGTAACGTATTGCAATCTGGGCGAAAACTCCTGCCTTCATGACCGACGCATTGGGCTCATATAGATAACACACAGGAGAATCGGAAGCGTTATCGTGATTAGGCAGAAACGACAGATGGTCGGAGAGATGAGTCGTTGTAGCTGAAAGAGATGATTCCCTACCACTTAATTCGGCCAATGGCAGCGAGAAGATGTCGGTGTTTTCGTCGGCAGCCGGATGTTGGCCATCGGTTGCAGCGGGCAGGTTTACACAATATAGCATCGGTTCCGATTCATACTTACGGCTCATGATGGCAATGATTTCCTTACATTCGCCACCTACACTGACAATGTGTATTGCTATGATGTGGCTGAGTGAGCGTACCACTGATGTGACATCGAGCATCGGTGAGAGTTTTGCCATGACATAATCGGCTCGTTCGAGCAGTGTGTCCTGCAGCATTGTGATGTCGGGCGAGCAGTCAGACAGCAGTACGGTTTTGCGTCCGTTGCTGTCGCGTCGGGCCGGGTCGATGAAGATGAGGTTCTGGTGTGGCAGTGTATGGATTTCTGCCTCGCATGTGGTGTTGATGATGTTTGCCGCCTTGATGCCAAGCAACGGCAGGTTATTACGAGCCAGGCTGCACAGTTCGGTGTTTTGCTCCACCAGTGTCAGTTGGCTAAAACACCGCCCAAGCATCGTTGCATCCACGCCGAAACCGGCCGTAAGGTCGGTCATCGTTGTCTCTGGCTCCTGCGAATGTGGCAGTCCTTGCCACACCCGTGCCTTGTATTCGGCCGCCACTTGCGACGAGCACTGCTCCATAGGCAGGCTTTGTGGGAAGACGATGCCTTCGGTAGCTGCCCACAGCGGCAGTTTGGTCCTGGCACGCTGCCAGGCCTCGATCTGTGTGAGTGCATACGGCATGTCGATGCCGGCATATCGAGAGGCGGCAAGTGCCAGCTGGTGAACGTCGGCGGTGCGGTTTGATTGTATGAACTCGGCTGTGGTCATCGGGTCAGATTGAGTAGATGATACCCATTTTAAACTCATGGCTACGTGCGTGTACCGACGGGAAGTATTTGTAGTTTGAGCGTCGCAGGTAGCGCATGTAGTCTATGTTTATACGTATATTCTTGTATATGTTGTATTGCAGGAATGTCTCGTTGGTCAGCACCGAGTGGTTGCCCTGGTCGCCCCAGCAGCTTGGGTCGATGCCTGCAGCTACCTGTCGGTCGATTTCGTCGGCGCTGTATCCCTTGAACGAGAAGAGGCGTGCGAAGTAGAATTTGTTGCCCACCAAAGCGCGCTGGTTGATGTGGAATTGTGTGTCGTTGCGCAGGCTCACACCGCTGGCATAGCTGTAGCGGCGTTCCATGTAGTAGTCGCTGTTGGTACCGCCGAAGGCAACAGCACTGATCATGAAGTCGTTGAAGAAACATGTGCTGTTGGCCTTGCGTTCGACATATAGTCCGCCACCGAAGCTGACAGCCTCGGAGATGATTGAAAAATGGTTGGCGCGCTTGCTCTCGCGCGAGTAGTGTTCGGCATATTTCAGGTTCTGATAGAAGCCGATGTCGAGGCTCCACTTGCCCGGGCGGCGTATCTGCCGGTCGGCCAGTCGTCCTGAGATGTCGAGGCTGCCTATCGTGGGGTGTTTGCCCGACAGGTTGGCCAGCATAGAAAAACTGAAGAGGTCGAACGGTTTGCTGCGGCCCGATGGGTTGAAGCGTTGTCCGTAGTTGAAGCTGAAATCGATGTAAGGCGACTTCATCATGTCTTTGTTGCCACTGAGTTCGGCCATGCGTCGTTCGCCCAGACCTACTTCGAACGAATATGGCTGTGGTTCGAGGCGCTTGCCGCGCGATGGGCTTACCCTCCACATCTCGCCGCTGATGATTCGGTGTGCTGCCCTGACCGGATTGAGAATCGAACCTATGATTTCGCGTATCACACGGTTGGTTCCCCGTCGCGAATCGTCGAAGAAGATGTCGCTCGCACGATGGGTCACCTCGCCTATCACTGCTCCGCCCACACCGGTTGACAGCAGGTCGTTGATGGATGGCGGGTTGGTTTCGCACAGCCATTCCCACGATGCACTGCCGATGATAGGATAGAGCAACGACACGCCATAGCTCAGTCCCTCGTTGCGGGCGGTGTTGTAGAACATGCCTCCGTGGTAGGGATGTGAGAACTGGTTGCCCGAGAAGCTGTCGTTGTCGAGTCGCGGTCCGTGGGTGAAGTGGTTGCGGATGACATGGCTGGTTACTGCAGCCCATTCACGATCCTGCACGAAGTGGTCCCACGAAAGTATGGCGGCATTGAGCCCCAGGTCTTTGGCCAGTGCCACGAGCGGCCGGGGCTTGATATACACCAGGGTGTCGATGCCCTCGAGACGCTGCAAGTGCATCCGACGGCCGGTGATGGCATCGAACCACACACTATCGTCGCTGAGGGTCAGGTCGTTTGAGTCGATGTTTTTTTGTGCTGTTGCTGCTAAGGGATATGCAGCAAGCACAATCAACGCTGTTATGAGGTATGTATGTATTCGTTTATTCATGTTCTGTCAGTTCTGTGTCGTGTGCTGTCTGTATGTATGAGACACACACTTGGAGCCTTGTG
>CAMHPM010000018.1 GCA_946187025.1 uncultured Prevotellaceae bacterium | reverse complement strand
GAATGCTCCCGGGCTTGTAGGTCTTGTCGTCGAGCTGCATTTCGCGGATGATGGCTTTCACGAGGCTGCGGCTGTCGGCCTGGTCGTAGATGGTGAAGTTGGGACCAGTGTGCAGAGGGTCGTCGGCCGGCAGGAGCGGCAATTCGGCCCTGAGGATGCGCAGGAATACAGAATGGAAGGTGCCCATCCACAGCCGGCGTGCCTGCTCTTCGCCCACAATGGTTGCTATGCGGGCTTTCATCTCACCTGCCGCCTTGTTGGTGAAGGTGAGTGCCAGGATGGTCCACGGCTGGAAACCTTGCTCTATGAGGTAGGCTATCTTATGGGTGAGCACACGCGTCTTGCCCGAGCCGGCACCTGCCACCACGAGCGAGGGGCCGTCGCAGTAGAGTATTGCGGCGCGCTGACCTTCGTTGAACGATGTTTGGAGGGTGTTGCTCATTATTTCTTAAACTCGACGGTCTTTGGCATTTTCACATATTTGCGTCCTTGTATGGTCTTGATGTTTGCATCGCCCACCTGACGCATTGTGATGGTCCGTTCATCGGTCTGTACCAGTTCAATTGTCTGCGAGTCGCTACCGTTGTCGCAGGCGGCACGCACCGTGGCTTTCTTGTCTTTTATACTTACTACCTTCAGGATTATCCACGTGCCGTTAAGGTTGCCTTGCAGGTATCCGTAGCACCATTCGTCGGGGATGCCGGGCACGGCGATAGAGTCGGCTTCGAGGTTGATTTCAAGACTGATCTTGAGTTCCTGGTTGGTGTAATGTCCGCGAAACTGCTGGGCACTGGAGTAGGCTGCCACCATGAGCAGAAGCGGGATGATGAATAGTCGTTTCATACGTTATTTGTTTATCTGTTTTTGTGAGTGCGCACTCGCAGGGTCGAGAGTGCGCAGTCGTTACAATGAGTCTCTGCTGTCATTCCTCGCTGGCAAACATAGGGTCCCAGCATGGCAGCATGGTCGGTTTCTGCTGTGAGGCCCTGAGCACACGGTCGGAGAGGTATTGGCGCTTCACCACGAGGCGGAACATATATTCATCAAACCATTGGTCGGTCATGATGAGGTGTCCCTTGAATCCCGACGATGCTCCCCACGAGTTCTCCACTTCCCACTTCACCGGCCGTCCGTCGGCATCGAGGTCAACGGCCTTCAGGGTCATGGCATGGGTCGAACCGGAGTCGAACGAAAGTATGCGCTGGCGCTTGTCCATGCCGAAGGTGACACCCAGCACCGCACTGTAGTCATAGTTGTCCATCGAGAGGAGACCGCGGCTGCTGTCGAGTTCCTTGCTCACATCGCACGAGAAGTACATCATCGTCGAGTCCTTGATGCTTTCGATGGCTGCCTGTTTGATGTCTTCCATCGGCAGGTTGAGATACCGCCAGTTATGGCCGTCGTAGGTGTGGCGGTCGTATTCTATCTCGTAGGTTTTCCAATACTCGCGGCTTGGATCATTCATGAGCATCACGTAGTCGTCGGTAAGGTTCTCGCCCACCATTTCCTTGTAGAACAAGAGCGGAGTATAGGTCTTAGGAGCGCGTGTGTAGTTGCCATCGGGGCCAGTAGGCGCCCATGTGAACTCGCTCACCGGTTCGCCCAATCCGAGAACGAGCATGTGGTAGATCTCGCCCAGCATCTTTTCCTTCATCGCCTGCAAATCGGCAACTTTGTGCTTGCCCTCACGCAGCAGAAGGCCGTCTTCGCGCAGTTTTCGTTTCACAAACGAGGTGAATTTGCTGGTGTTGTTGGCCGTATAGTTCTCAGGCATCACACCTGCCGGCACCAATCCGTATTTCATGATGAGGTCGGCCACTCCGGTGAATGTGCCGCCATCGCTCAGCGGATGCTGGAACAGCCACTCCACGGTCTTGTCGCTCATCGGGCGGTCGCGGGTGTCGATTATGGCTTGCAGGAAGAGATTGGACTTTTCGAGCTGGTCGTAGAAGAAGAGGTAAATCTGCGAGAACTCCATGCCGTCGAGTTTCTGCTGATTGATTACCTTGCTGCGCAACACGTTAAGTCCGGTGAACAGCCAGCAACGCCCCGACGACTTCTGGTCGGTTATTCCCTTCGACGGTACGCTGTGACTGAAATATGTGTTCATTTCCGACTGGTTGTCCTGATTCAGCGCAATGCTCTTGACATCGGTCACACTGAGAGCGTTGCGGATGGCGCGGTCGGATGCCGTGAGATGATTGTCAGCACGCATACGTTCTAACATCTCGGCCGTAATACCCTGGGCACGGGCCGAAGCTGCCATGCCTAACAACATGGCACACAGAATGAAAGATTGTCTATTCATGTTTATCTTTTTTTGGAGTTTTTACCATGATTGAAGATACAATGATGCTCATAAGCGGACTGATGTAGTTGAAGAAACAGAATGGCAGATAGCTCAGCGTCGCAACACCCAGAACTGTGCTTTGGGTCATGCCACACGAGTTCCAAGGCACGAGCACCGAGGTGACTGTGACGGCATCTTCAGTGGTGCGCGACAGCAGTCGCGGCTCGTAACCCTTCTTCCCATACACATCTTTATACATACTGCCGGTTATGATGATTGAAATATACTGGTCGCACGTGAGCAGGTTGGCCATAAGACCCGTAACAACGGTGGATGAAACCAATCCCACCGTGCCGCGTATGCTACGAATAAGCACCAAGGTAAGGCTGTGGAGCATAGAACTGGCAACCATCGACCCGCCGAAACACATGGCACAGAGGATGAGCCAGATGGTGTCCATCATGCCAGCCATGCCACTGGTAGATACAAGATCGTTCACCGCTGCCGTACCTGTATCGACACCCGTAGAGGTGAACAAAGTGATGAATGCGCCCTTCACCAACATGACGAAATCGGCACCATCAGCCTCGGCTATCGACAGCAACACATCGCTCTGCATTATCATGGCCATCACGGCAGCCATCATCGACGAGGCAAAGAGCGTGATGAGCGACGGCACCTTGCGTGCTATCATAATGCCGGTAATGACAGGTACGATGAATGTGAGGAGCGAGATATTGAACGTGTTACTGAGACCTTCAGTATATTCCGATACGTGTACACTGCCATCGGTGGAGAAGAAGAAACCTGCAATAAAGAAAATGATGAGTGTGACACACATCGAAGGAGTCGTGGTACGCAGCATATACTTTATGTGTGTGAACAGATTGACCTCAGCCACGGTCGATGCAAGTACCGTGGTGTCGCTGAGCGGACTAATCTTGTCGCCAAAATAAGCCCCCGAAATGATTGCTCCGGCCGACCAGTACTCGGGTATTCCAAGAGCCGTACCGATTCCGATGAGTGCCACACCGATGGTTGCAATCGTGGTCCACGACGAACCGGTCATGACCGACACAATGGCACAGATGACACATGTGGCAGCCAGGAAGAAAGTTGGCGACATGATCTGCACTCCATAATAAATCATGGTTGGCACGATGCCGCTTATCATCCATGTGGCCGACATCATACCTATCATCAGCAGAATGCAAAGCGACACTGCCGAGCTGGCTATCGTGTCGGTTATACCACGTTCGAAACTCTTCCATGGAGTCTTATATCCCCACATCGATATCATGATACACACAGCTGTAGCCACAAGCAGCGACACCTGAGTGCCGCCACCCAAGGCATCACCGCCAAACAAACTTATGGTCAGTGCCATCATTGCCACCAACACCACGATGGGTATGAGGGAGACAAGCGGATGCGGACGGCGTACCGAATCGTCGGTATGCGACAAACTGCCTAATCGTTCGGAAGAGGTAGTGCGAGGCTCATGCCCTGTGTCGGCTGATGTTTTCATGTAATTTCTCTTGGTTTTTAATGGTTATTATTATTTATTTCAATGGTTGCTCATGATGTGATATATCATCGTCTCACGCGGGTCGCCATACGGATACAGCTGCACATAATCAAATTCGTTGATAGCCTCGTCGGGCGTTATTCCGTCTTTATAGCCGTAATCGCCATCAGCATCGGCCACATAAGCCACCGCTGCATGTATGGTATAATAATACTGTGTAGGGAAATCCCGTAGCATGACCGTCTGCCCAGCCGTAGTGGTGCCCACTACCGTCACATTGTCTTGACCGAGACTCTTCAATCCCCATATCAGCCACTCGGCCGCACCCTGCGTGTAGGAACTGGTAATAAAAAAGAGGTTGCATCCCGAGGCCGACTCGATGTCATAGGTTGTGTTGTTACTGCTTTTGTAGCTATTCCAGATGGTGCGAAGCATTGTACCGCTTGCATTGCCAATGGTGCGAGCCAACTGTACAGCACAATCGATAGTGCCTACGTTGCAAAGGCGGACGTCAACAATCAAGTCCGACGGGTGTCTCGACATGAGGGCACTTATGGCAGGGCTTATTGCATCGAAATCGTTCATGTCGGTAAGCATGATATAAGCCACGTCGGAGGTGAGCATCCCGTATCGTAGCACGGTAGATACACTCACCTGCTCCGAAGCTTCTATCTGCAGTGTGTCGGTATCGGTCCAGTAGAACGTATCACCATCGTCTGTCACACCGAGACGTGATACCACCAACTGTCGGGCAAATCCCTTTTCCAGGTAGCCCATCACCTTACTCGACATCTTCGATTCGCCCACCTGCGATATGAAGTCGCCACGCTGCAAGCCGCACCGTTCGGCCGGTGAACCTGGATATACAGTAAGCACGCGGGCATACTGCTTGGTGGTTTCGCCCGTCGGGTCGGTCATGAGGCTGAGGTCGAGTCCGTAGGAGTTGTAATGGTTGAATGTGCCACACTTATGATAGTCGGCGACAATAGTATCGACCGAGCAATATGTCCACTTGTCGTCAGCATCGCTTTGCGAGGTGAGTCGCGACACAAATGTTGACGGAGTGGCAAAATATTGCTTCCAGTCGAGGTCTTGCAAGCTGTCGCCCCACAAGTACCACTCCTGCATCACTGTCTGCATCCAATGGTTGCCTTGTGTCTTCTCCACGTACTCGTTGGTACGATCCTTGGCACACGACACACACATTGCCGACAATATCACTGCTACATATATGACTTTCTTCAGTCTCAAGGTTGCTCCTGTTTTTTATCGATATCTGCTTTGTTGCAGACACGTTCCGTTTTCTGAATTCTTGTTTTAGTTCTGCTGGATATACTCATACACCTTCAGCACATCCTGAGTATCCACCACTCCGTCACCATTCACGTCGTAGGCATCGGCTGCGTCACCAGCATTCTGAATGTATTCGTATATCTTCAATACATCTTGTGTATCCACAACACCGTCGGCATTCACATCTTCGGCTTGCTTTTCTTCTGCTGCCTTGAGCAATGTAAGGCGGAAATCGTCGGCTTTATAGAAGAATCCAGCCTTCACACCAATGGTCAGTTCGCCCGACTCACCGACCTCAACATCGTCTATCACAGCCTTGACCAAATAGTGTACTCCAAGGTGGTGAGCATTGACTGTGACTGTTGTATCGGCTGCAAATAGCGTGATGGTGTGTCCCTCGGTCGAGCCAAGCATGGCAGACAGGCGGTAGCGGCCAGGTGTCAGGCCCGTAATTGTCTGGCTCAACTCGCTCGACGTACTGTCTTTATGACAGCTATACAGATAATACTTGCCGTCAGCATCCACACTCTTATACACCAGGTTGGTTGCATTCTGAATGGTTCCATCGGTCTCCCACCCTGTTGTACGTCCGGTTTCAAACGATGGGTTGACAATTGCCGCAGTGCAATCGACAGGCATATCTGGGTCAATGGCACCAGTGAGGAACTTCGCTACAGCTTCTTCCAGTGCAACGTATGCCATACGTGCCTGTGCTGTTGTGTATGTACGGTCGGCAAATATGATTTCTGCCGAGTCAATTAGTGCCGTGAGGCTGTCGATCATTTCGCCCGACGCAAATCGTCCCTTGCTGTCGAGAGCCTCGTAGGCTGCCTCGATATTCTTTGACAGGACAAGGAATGTGGGGTCGGATGCCAG
Source organism: uncultured Prevotellaceae bacterium (assembly GCA_946187025.1). GTDB lineage: Bacteria > Bacteroidota > Bacteroidia > Bacteroidales > Bacteroidaceae > Colivivens. Next base: position 5,993 of record CAMHPM010000018.1, on the reverse strand, counting down.
TTGTGAATATGCGCGGAACGACCTTGTGACATTCAACGCATGGAAATAGCCACGCATAGCCTCGATGGCTGTCGATTCGGCAGCTGGTTCGAAATACTGTGGTTCTGCACTGCCTATGAGCATGGCTCCGGCTGGCGTTGACGTATTGACGAACGTACCGACGAGTGCCGTATCGGCATTTGCAAGTGCTACTTTGGATACATTCACATCGTGTCCGACAAGTTGCTGGCGATGTGTGCTCGAAGTCATCACCAGGTAGGCATGTCCGGCTTCGAGTCGTTTCAGATCTGTGGTCTTACCGCTTATACCACTCGAAGCATGTGTGTCGATTTGTCGGGCAATGATACCCTGCGGCACATCTACGTCGAACGGCACGGTGAGTATATACCAACTGCTTGGTTGCTGATTGATGTCGATGGTGGCAGTGGTTGCCTTCATGTCAGCACGAGGCATGAAATCATAGCCTGGCTGCACCTTCAGGTTGTAGCACACTCCGTCTTTGACGTAGTTGTTACCTGTAGGCATAGCGTCGGATGCCACATAGAAGAGCGCATTCGGGTTTTTCTCCACTACTGGCAGTTGGCCAATCTTGGTTACTGCCGTAAGGTCGTAATTTGTTGCGTTCTTATATGCCGACTTCTTTGTCAGGGTGATGAAGGCATTGACATCCCATGTTCCTGCCAGCTTGAGGCATCCGTCTTCGTAGCTTTCTACATTTAGGTCGCTACCTTTCAGTATGAAGCGTACAATGGTGTCGGATGCTGCATCCATGTTCACGACGTCATCGGTCTTAGTGCCGACAATAGGGTTGATGAGCGTAGCGTAGTACAGATTGCCGATGCTTATAGGGCACGAAGTGGTTGATGTGAGTGAGAATGTGACATCTGTTGTGGCGTTAGGCTCGACCGACAGCTTTGCCGACTTGTATCCCACATAGCTGAATGTCTGTCCGTCATCGGTACTTTCGTAGATGGCCAACCGCGGTGAGCCTTCGTAACCGAGGCCGCTCTTGTCGGCAAATGTGACGACAGCCGATGCCTTGTTATTATATACCACCGTATAATCGTTGCCGGTATGTACCTCTGTCTCGCTGCTGCCGTCGATCATCATGTCTGTGAGGTCGAGGTTGGCATCTGGCACCAGTGCTTCTGTCTCGGTCTTAGCCAGTACGTTGAGGTTGGCATCGGTCACAATCACAAAGCACCGTCCCGACGTGGTTGGGTGTACTGGCAGGGTTACAGTCACGGTTTCACCCGTGTTTGGCAGCACGGTTTCGGTGTCGCTGGCCTTTGCATCGGTCAGTTTCTTCGGTGCTGCGCCGTTGGTGTTGGTGAATACATATATGCCTTTATAGTCGAGTGTACCCTTGTTTTGTATGTCGATGCTTACTTCATTATCGCGGTTGAAGTAGAATTTAGGTCTTACAAAGAGTTCGGCCGACATGTTCTGCTTTTTCGGATAGACGCCTGTGACACACTCTTGCCATGCTGCGTTGTATCCTTGCCATGCAGGACTCTTGCCGCGTGCCACAGTGAAGTATCCGTCCCAAGTGTTCGGGTCACCCCATCCCAGGTTGAAGTGGAAATATCCGGTCGAAGCCTGATAACCATCGACCACCACTGCGTGGCCTTCATTATTTGAGTTGCATCCGCTGTAGAGTACCGGCCGCGAGTTTATCAGTTCGTTGTAGAGCAGGGTTGCCCAGGCATCGTCGGAGTAGTTGTTGTATTCTTCGCCCCAGTCCTTGTTGTTCTCCTTACCGCCGTTCATCCCAAACACGCTGCTGAACACCCATCGGCAGTTGTCGTTATAACCTGCCGTGCTCGAACCGTAGGTCAATCCTGCACCACCACCCACTACTGCAAGTAGCGTGGCCACTGCGTCGCGGTATTCTGCAGGTTCGCTGCTATATTGTGTACGCATGAGGTCCCACTTTATCTTTGTTCCTTTTGGGAATGCAGTGGTTGCATTCATCTGGTCGCCATATATGTAGCTGCTGGTAGCTGCGAGTGTTTCCGATGTAAGGTCTTTGTGCCAATAGTAGAGTACCTGGCTTGCAGCTGTGGCCACACATCCGGTGAGGCATCGGCCGCCTCCGTCCTTGCGAGTAGGACATTTGTCGTTGTATGGAGCCGTCTGGTGCCAGTGGGTCTGTATGAGCGGAGCTATATCGACCCTGCCGGCTGCTGCTGCCATCGCTGGTGCATCCATCCGTGGTGCTCCCGCGGCCTGTGCTGCCTCGACCGCACTGCCATAGTAGTCGAGATACCAGGCGAGAAACGGCGGCATGTCGGCCTCGTCGTAGTTGCCGCCTTCGGTATATCCAAGCACTTCTGGCAGGGCATCATCGCCACTTACAATGACGAATCCGCAGTCTTCGCCCCTGCTGAATATATAATAAGGTGATGATTGCTGGGCCTGTCGGCTCAATCTGGCTGCACTTTTCTTCCGTGCTCCGGACTTTACGAGCCGGGGCTGCTGTGCATTGTTTCTGATGTACTTTGCTGCTAATTGTGCTGCCTTCTCCGGAGTTATCGGATCGGCATTACAAACTAAAGGTAAACCTATAAGACTTACGATTGATAAAAGGATTGTACGTACCATATCTATTTGTTTTTTAGAAACCTATTGGATTTACGATTTGACGATTTATTTTTATTTACGATTTATGTACTATTTAACTATTTAGCTATTTCCTTCCGGATGGAATTCCCCTCCTTGGGAGGGGTTAGGGGAGGTTATTTCCTTCCGGATGGCATCCTCCCCCTTTGGGGGGATAAGAGGGGGGCCTTGGAGGGGTTAGGGGAGGTCCCTATTCGTCCAGCTTAAGCACAGCCAGAAATGCCTTCTGTGGCACCTGCACGTTTCCTATCTGCTTCATGCGTTTCTTTCCTGCCTTCTGCTTTTCGAGCAGTTTGCGCTTTCGGCTCACATCGCCTCCATAGCATTTTGCCAACACGTCCTTGCGCACCTGCTTCACTGTCTCACGTGCAATGATTTTGCCTCCGATTGCTGCCTGTATGGCTATATCGAATTGCTGTCGCGGCAGGAGGTCCTTCAGACGTTCGCACATGCGGCGGCCCAGTGTCACTGCATTGTCAACATGAGTCAGGGTCGAGAGGGCATCGACGCTCTCGCCGTTGAGCAGGATGTCGAGCTTCACGAGTTTCGACGGACGGAAGCCTGCGCTGTGGTAGTCGAACGATGCATAGCCGCGGCTTATGGATTTCAATTTATCGTAGAAGTCGATCACGATTTCGCCCAGCGGCATGAGGAACTGTATCTCCACCCTGTTGCCTGCAATGAATTCCTGCTTCACCAGTTCGCCACGCTTGCTCAGGCAGAGGGTCATTATCGGCCCTATGTAGGTGGCAGTGGTGATGACGGTGGCATGTATGTAGGGTTCCTCCACATGTTCGATGAGTGTAGGGTCGGGCATCGACGAAGGGTTGTGTACCTCCTGTGCTACGCCGTGTTTGTCATAAATCATGTACGACACGTTCGGGACGGTAGTTATCACGTTCATGTTGAACTCGCGGTCGAGTCGTTCCTGCACAATCTCCATGTGAAGCAGTCCGAGGAATCCGCAACGGAAGCCGAATCCCAGTGCAGCCGAGCTTTCGTGTTGGAACGACAGGCTTGCGTCGTTCAGCTGCAATTTCTCGAGGCTGGTGCGCAGGTTCTCATAGTCCTCTGCCTCGATGGGATACACACCGGCAAACACCATAGGCTTCACCTCCTCAAAACCCTCGATGGCCGTCTCGCTGGCATTCTGCACAGTGGTGATGGTGTCGCCCACCTTCACTTCGACGGCATTCTTTATACCCGACACGATATAACCCACGTCGCCCGTACGCAGTTCCTTGCGCGGAATCATGTCCATCTTCAGCACACCAATCTCCTCGGCCAGATATTCTTTCTTTGTGTTTATAAACCTCACCTTCTCACCCGGGCGCATCACTCCGTTCACAATCTTGAAGTAGGCAATGATGCCACGATAGGAGTTGAACACCGAGTCGAAGATGAGCGCCTGCAGCGGAGCCTGCTCATCGCCCACAGGATGCGGAATACGCTCCACCACGGCACGCAGTATGTCGTCAACCCCCTGCCCCGTCTTGCCCGAAGCCAGAATAATCTCCGAAGGGTCGCATCCCAGCAGATCGACAATCTCGTCGGTCACCTCTTCGGGCATAGCGTTTGGCATGTCACACTTGTTGATCACCGGAATAATTTCCAAATCGTTGTCGATAGCCATATACAGGTTGCTGATGGTCTGAGCCTGCACCCCCTGGGTGGCATCGACCACCAGCAGCGCACCCTCACATGCAGCTATGGAGCGGCTCACCTCGTAGGAGAAATCGACATGTCCCGGGGTGTCGATGAGGTTGAGCGTATATAGCTCCCCATCCATCTCATATTCCATCTGTATGGCATGACTCTTTATCGTGATACCACGTTCGCGCTCCAGGTCCATATCGTCAAGCATCTGACCCTCGGTCACCTTTATCGTATTGGTGCGTTCCAACAGTCGGTCAGCCAAGGTCGATTTACCATGGTCGATATGTGCTATTATGCAAAAGTTACGTATATTTTTCATCTTTCAGTCTTTCAATTTTTCCTTTAACCTCTCCCCCGCTCCCCAATTGCTCCGATTCCGCAATTGCCCCCAAGGGGAGGAGCTTTATCCATCCGGATGGTACTCCCTCCCCCTCTCCCCTGGGGGAGTGCGAGGGGGAGAAGAACCGATTTGTCCCCCCTCAGTCCCCCGCAGGGGGATGACGGGGAGGGCTGGGGAGAGGGTCTGTCCCTTTCAATTTGCACGCAGTGCATAATCTCGTGCAAAGTTATGAAAAATATATCAATCCGCCAAGCACAAGCAGTAAAAAATAAAGATTGAAAACTTATGCACTACATGTAATTTGAAAATCTTATGCACTGCGTGCAATTTGACAATTGACAATTAGCCATGCGGCATCATTCGTCCCTTCAACTCCCCTTTAACTTCGCTTATGAATAATCACTGCTGATCTGGGTGAAAACGAGTCCGCACTCACAGCCCTGCGACTACGCACTCACAGCCCTGCGACTACGCACTCTCGACCTCACGACTGCGCACTCACAGCCTCACGACTGCGCACTCACAAAAAAACATTGTGGCAGGAGCATCAAGCATAAGAACCTGAGGGCATCATTTATCGTACGCACACGTAAGATAAATAAGGTGTGGGACTGGACGGGTGGAATCAACGGACTTAATAACAGACGGGGGGTGGCGGTGAAAAAAGCTGCGCACCATGTCGATAATGACCGATTATGTATTAAAAAAAGCTGCGCACCATGTCATTATCGACATGGTACGCAGTGCTTAATGTGTTATATGATGCGAGAATACCAGCTTAGCCAAGCATACTGAGGAGGATTCCTGCAGCAACGGCCGAGCCGATAACTCCGGCTACGTTCGGACCCATGGCGTGCATGAGGAGGAAGTTGCTCGGGTTGGCCTTCTGGCCTTCCACCTGGCTCACACGTGCGGCCATTGGTACGGCACTCACACCTGCTGAACCGATGAGCGGGTTGACTTTCTCCTTCGAGAAGATGTTCATGATCTTTGCGAAGATGACACCTCCTGCTGTTGCGAAGCTGAAGGCGATGATACCCATGCAGAGGATGTAGAGAGTCTTTGGCTCGAGGAATGTGCTGGCGGTTGCGGTTGCTCCGACTGTGGTGCCGAGGAAGATGACGACGATGTTCATCAGTTCGTTCTGCACAGTCTTGGCAAGGCGGTCAACCACTCCACATTCGCGCATCAGGTTGCCAAGCATGAGGCAGCCGATGAGTGGTCCTGCATCGGGCAGGATGAGTGTGACGACGATGGCTACGGCTATAGGGAAGATGATCTTCTCGGTCTTCGATACCGAACGGAGTTGCTTCATCACGATCTGACGCTCTTTCTTGGTGGTGAGCAGTCGCATGATTGGCGGCTGAATCACTGG
>CAMHPM010000017.1 GCA_946187025.1 uncultured Prevotellaceae bacterium | reverse complement strand
TCTTCAGTGATCCAGCTCCGGTTGTTCCAGAACACCAGCGGTTCTGTATTCTCCACCCACAATATGCTGTATTGGTCGAAAGTGTCGAGGCTGCCTGTCTCATAATACTCGATGAGTTTGTCGATTACCTGCTGTTGTTTCTCGTCCTCAGCGTATGGGCGGGCCAGCTTCAGGTCTTCCACAATCTTTTGCAAGGCCTGGCCATAGAGCGAAGACGTTGTCCAGCGCTTCTCCACGATAGTTCCGTCGGCCTCTTTCACGAGACGGCTGTTCATGCCATACATCACAGGATGCTCCTTGTCGCCCTTTTCCTTCTGAGCCAGATAGTAGTCCTCGGCCTCCTGCTGAGTCACACCGTCGTAGTAATAGCTGGCCGAAGTCTGCAGCAAGTCAACACCTTGAGCCAGGTTTACACGCTTCGGCAGCACGTCGGGGTCGAAAATGACACGGCAAATCTCGTCGGCCGTGAAAGTAGCATCGGCCAGTGCATCAGTTGCCTCGATTTGCTCCCTCAGCCATGCTTCGCTAAACTCAGGCACAAACTTCTCTGAGCCATAGTGATGGTGTATTCCGTTTGAGAACCACACACGCTTGAGATAAACCTCCATGGCCTTGAAGTCGTCAGTATCGTGGTCGATACCTTCGGCAGTATATATCGTTTCCAACATCTGACGAATCGTGAGATTATACTTGCCGTTCTGGTCATAGAGAATATCACGTCCATACAGCGCAGCTTCACTCAGGTAATATATAAGCAGCTTCTGGTTGAGCGACAGGTTTTCAAAACCCTCAACCTTGTAGCGCAACATCTGCAAGTCGGCAAAACGCTCGTTTGCATATTCAAAATCGTCGGCCTGCTGCTCCTTCTGCGTGGTACAAGCAGTCAGTCCCAATGCCATTATAGCCATAATGCGTGTCGTTGTTTTCATATAAATAATTATATATGTGTTATTGTTTCAGCCTACAAAGTTACGAATTATTTTTTGTTAGCTAACATCCAACAGCAATAAAATTAACAAAAAAGGAGTCGATTGAAATAAATCAATCTTAAAACCGTCTGCAACAGAGCATTGCCGCCAAGCTTTGTTTTGAATAAAATAAAAAGGAGTTGGGATTGTAGTTTGTATCGGTTACTACGAATCCCAACTCCTCTTTTTTCGAGGGAAAGTGTTAAATCCAAATCGGTCATTAGCCAGTTATGCGCTAACAAACTTCCTTTTTGTCATCTGTTTCACTGCTTTTCGGTTACAATGGAACCCCATTGCGCCCTCAAAACAGCAAAACATCTGAACTAAAAATTGAAGCTATTATCATCATAACGCTAATGATCGATTTGGATTAAGCTTTATTTAACTAATACCTTGCGACCTCCAACGATGTTGATTCCAGGTTGCAGTGTGCTGAGGCGCTGTCCCTGCAGGTTGTAGATGCTTTGCGGTGCATCGGCGGTGTCTGTCTCTCGGTAGATGGCATCAACTCCGGTTGCCGGTGTCTCTCCATCCATGCTGAGATAGATTTCCTTGATGTAGATTGGGCGTGAGCCGTCGGAGCTGAATCCGGCCTTGTATATCTTTGATGGGTCGATGGTTCTGTTCTTAGGTGTCACGAGGTTGTGCAGGTCGATTGCAACAGACGTTGCTGTCTTGATGTCGTACTGGTAGCAGTCGCTCCAATAGTTGGTTGAGTCGTAGATGCGGAACACAGGCTTTGATGTCGAACCGATTCGGAACTTGATAACGATGTAGTTGTATTTGCTCATATCGACGCCTCCGTTGTATTCCCATCCGCCGAATCCGTTTTGTCCGGTCTTCAGCTGTCCACTCTTCTCGGTAAATGTGCCTGAGCCGTAGATTGACGGGTTGAGTGCATCGGCAGTGAGTGGGAAGTATCCCACTGCCACATGGAACGTGACGCTGTGGCTGTTGCCCATTGGGTCGGTGTATGTTGCCTTGACATCGGTCTCGCCTACTCCCACTCCGCGTATGCTGCCTCCTACTACTTGTGCCACACCTGGGTTGGAGTACTCATAGTATGCGTTGGATGCCACGTTGCTCACGAGTCCCGACTGCGATGTGCTGATGATTTCCAGTCCTGCGTCGCCGCCCGGGATGAGCGAGTAGTCGGTCTTTTCCAGTTCCATCTTCTCGACGGTGAGGTCGGCTTCGCTGTATGTGTGCAGTGTTCCAGGCCCGTAGAACCATTCTTCTTCCCACATCGGTTCTGTGCTGAACCAGTCGATATCTACGTATCCGCCCAGTTGCTTGGTTGCGTAGTTGAAGAGGAAGAAACGGTTGCCTACAAACACGCCGAGTGTATAGCCCATGTTCATCTCTGGGCCGAACTTGGTGTATCGTTTGTTGTCGTAGCTGTAGTAGAAGTTGGTCTTGTTGGTGCTGAAGTTTACGATGGCTCTCAGGTAGATGGTATCGGCTGTGACTTCAGGTCCCACTTGTTGTGTCTGCTGTCCTTTGAGTTTCGACTGGTAGAGGCTGTAGATGTGGCGTTTTCCGTTGATTACCTTCACACCGATATACTGGTAAGGCTCTTGGAATACGGCCAGACCTGCCACGTCGCCTTCGGTCATGTGCTCGGTCGAGAGTTTTATTGTTCCGTAGGATGGAGTGTAGCGTGTTGACGGTGTTCCTACCGGGCTGTATCCGAGTATTCTCTGTGAGAGGCTGTTGCGAGCCTGCTGGAGCGAGTCGGTGATGGTCACTGTGTGCAGCCTGAGGTAGCCTGGGTTTTCAATCAGGCTCCATGCTGTGTTGTCGGGGTTGTGGTTCCACTCCCATTGCTTACCGAGTATAGGGTCGGTGAATGTGTCGTTTGTGGTGAGATACTTTCGTTCGTGTGTCACCCCTACGTTTGGCTTAGGATATGCCCTGCCCGATGCTGTCACGTCGGTACCGTTGTTTCCAATCACTGGCCATCCGTCTTTCCACACCACTGGTTCCAGATATGGTACACGTCCGATTGCTCCGTCGTCTTTGAAGAGCATGGTCCACCATTCGCCTGTCTGTGTCTCGACGAGTGCTCCCTGGTGTATCTTCTGTCCGGCAAAGACGCGTCCCTTCGGGTTGGATGCCGTGGTTGCGGTGACACACTCTTCGTAAGGTCCCATCGGTGATTTCGAGCGGAAGATGGTCTGGCTGCCTTCCGTTCCTCCGTAGGTTGCGTAGATGTAGTAGTATTCGCCGATGTGGTACATGTGGCTTCCTTCGAGTCCGTTGCCCACACGTATTACCGTGCTGCTCGATATCTTTGTCAGTGTGTTGGGGTTGAACTTGATGACATTGATGTTGTCGATGCCGCAAGCCACATAGAGGTATCCGTCGCCGTCGGGTCCGTCGTCGAAGAGCCATCCCGGGTCGTGATATGCTTCAGGCAGCAGGGTTACGTCCCATTTGCCTTCGGGGTCGGATGCGGTGAGGAGTATGCTGCGTGAGTCGGGCGACCACGTTGAGCATGGGAAGTAGAAGTAGAACTTTCCGTTATGGTAGTTGAGGGTCGATGCCCACATGCCTTGTCCGTAGTGGTGTGCGCCTCCGATGAGGTTGTATGCGTCGTTATCGACAATCTGTAGCAGCGGGTTGGCGCAGTATTCCCAGTTGACGAGGTCTTTCGATTTCAGTATGGTAGCTCCCGGCATGTAGAACATGGTTGTGCTGACCATGTAGTAGGTGTCGCCCACGCGAATGACGTCGATGTCGGGGAAGTCGCCGTTGATTACCGGGTTCTTGTATGTTCCGTTGCCCTGGTCGGCTGTCCACTGTCGGGTGTATGCCATGTATGGTCTTGTCGTCATGTTCCATTCCTTGTACCACTCGAAGCAGGCTTGTGCGCAGCACTCGGGGTTGCCGTCGAATGCCACGACGGCTTTCGGTGTGGTCGATGCAATCGACTTGTCGATGTCGATGTAGTCGCCGGTGCCGGTGAGGGTCATGCCTATGTTGCCATAGTAGTCGTGTACGGCTTTCCATGCCTTTCCCCACTTTGAGGTGGATGCTGTTGCCCAGGTTCCGTAGTTCTTATACACTGGTTCGCCGAATTCGTTGTAGTGGTCGATCTTGTCGGTGTTTTGCGGGCTCCAGTCAATCTCGGTCACGACGATCGGGTTGGTGTTCACCACCGGTACCTGTCGGCCGAAGTTGGTGATGAAGGTCTGCGGGTTGGCATTGTTGTCGCCCTGGCCGTACCATCCTGAATAGACGTGTACGGCGTAACCTATGTTGTAGCCCTGGAGTGGGTATTTCTCATATCCCTGGTAACCGCTCTGGTATCCTGTGCCGACTCCCCAGATGATGCCGGTGAATCCGTTTGCACGGATTTTATCGACTATCGGCTGGAAGAAGTCGTAGAGTGCGTGGTCGCTGCCTTGTCCGTTGGCGTCCTGCACGTTGATTGGCTCGTTGGCCAGCTCGATCGATATCTGTCCCGAGTATTTCAGGATGCTGTCGTTCTGTGTCACGATGTCCCACACCTCCATCAAGTAGTGCTGGTAGCCGTCGCCCACCTTGATGGTGCCGGGGCATACGCCAGGTGGACGCATGATGACGTACAAGCCTTTCTTCACTGCATTGAGGGCCAGCCTTGAATAGAGGGTGCGCAGGTATTTCGTGAGGCGAGCCTTGCTAAAATGCTCTATGTTGGCTTCTCCGTCGCCGGTCTTTCCCACGACGATGGTCTGCCCGTTGTCGTCAACATAGCTGTAGTTCACGCTGTTGTCGTTGGTCCAGCATGGGTCGAGGTGCAGACGGAACACATTGCAGTAGGCACCGTTCACAGTGTCGGTGATTGCTGTATAGAGCTTGTTGAAATAGTTGATACATGGTGTCACCTTCGAGTCGTCGATGCCCCATCCCCACCGGCCGCCGTTGAACCAGTCGCTTGGGGTGTCCATCACTCCGTGCAGACGCACCACATTACCTTTGTCGTCCTTCAGTTCACGGCCATCGACATGTAGCGGCGGCGTGTTGCCGAAGGTCTGCGCCTTGCCTGGCGATGCCGTCAGTAACAAAGCTGTAATGATTGCAAGTAATTTCTTCATTTCTGTTGATTTGTTTGGTTTATTATTTTTGTTATGTTATGACGCTTTGGTTTAACGGTGCAAAATTACTGATATTTCCTTATATATATTATAAACAATGTATCGTTTTTTGTAAGTTTTGCAACATACGACACCTCATTCACCCTGCGGAAGGCACTAAATGTTACATTTTTATTATTTTGTGTATCACCACCGCATGTACAAATGAAATATTAGCCGTAACTTTGCAACCGGGATTCACCCGTCGCCGGGCATGCGGCGGCACGCCGATTTGCGAGTGCGCAGTCGCGGGCCCGCGAGTGCGCAGTCTCAGGGTCGAGAGTGCGCACTCGCAGAAACGCGGCCACACCGCCACACGGCCACCAGTCGGAAAAACATAAAAAAACAACCACGATATGAAACTAACCAACGCAACAAAGTCAGTGATCATTGCCCTTGCAGGCATCATCCAGTCATTATGTGTCACGGCAGCCGCCGGCGCCGGCACCGAGCCCGCCTTCTCGGGTTCCGCAAGTTTTGTGACCTTCACCCCCGAAAAAGGAGCCACATGCCTGTGGGATGCCAGCCACAAGGAGGTAGGCATCCTGACCGACGAGAGCGACTACCGCGGAGTCATCATGGCTGCAGGCAACCTCATGACCGACATCGGGGCAGCCGGAGGCAAGGCAGTCTATGACCCCAAATGTGCCACACAGATAGTAATAGGCACCCTGGGCCACTGCAGCTACATCGACAACCTGGTGAGAGGCAGCATGGCAAAACAACTGCAAGGCAAACGTGAGAAATACATCATCACCACCCTGCGCGCCAACATAGGCGGCGGAACACGGCAGGCAGTTGTGGTGGCCGGCAGCGACAAGCGCGGTACCATCTACGGCATCTACGAGCTCTCGCGCCAGCTGGGTGTCTCGCCGTGGTACTGGTGGGCCGACGTACCGGTCGAGCGCCACGAAGCCGCATACATACGGCGCGGCTCATTCACCGAGGGCGAACCGGCAGTGCGCTACCGAGGCATATTCCTCAACGACGAGTGGCCGGCAATGGGCAACTGGGCCAACGAGCATTTCGGCGACTTCAACCACGAGATGTATGCACACGTGTTCGAACTCGTACTCCGCCTGAAAGGCAACTTCATGTGGCCGGCTATGTGGAACTCTGCATTCTATGCCGACGACCCGGAAAACATGAAAACTGCCGATGAAATGGGCATTATCATGGGAACATCGCACCACGAACCACTGGGTCGCGCACAGAAAGAATGGACACGTGTCAGGACACGCGGCCCTTGGAACTACGACACCAACCACGACGAGCTCACCGAGTTCTGGCGCGGCGGAGTGGCACGTATGCGCAACACCGAAGACGTGCTGACAATAGGAATGCGAGGCAACGGCGACGAACCGATGGCTGCACATGCCGACGTGGCACTGCTCGAGAGAATCGTGGCCGAACAACGCGAAATCATTGCACAGGAAACCGGACGCCCCGCCGACCAGACCCCACAGGTGTGGGCACTATACAAGGAAGTGCAGGAATACTACGAGAAGGGAATGCGAGTGCCCGACGACGTCATCCTGCTGCTCTGCGACGACAACTGGGGCGACGTGCGCCTGCTGCCCGACCTCGGAGGCAAACACCACCCGGGCGGATACGGAATGTACTACCACGTTGACTACGTAGGCGGACCGCGAAACTCGAAGTGGCTGAACGTAAGCCAGGTGCAGCGCATGTGGGAACAACTGCAACTCACCTACGACTATGGAGTTGACAAATTGTGGATACTGAACGTGGGCGACCTCAAACCAATGGAATTCCCAATCGACTTCTTCCTCAAGATGGCATGGGACCCATCGCGATTCAAGGCCGATAACCTCATGGACTACACCCGCGACTTCTGCAAGCAGCAATTCGGCGAAAGCCAGGCCGACGAGGCAGCACGCATCCTCAACCTGCAATGCAAATATGCCTACCGCAAGACCGCCGAACTGCTCGACCAAAACACCTACTCACTGCAAAACGGCGAGTGGCAACAGATGGTGAGCCGATACCGGGTGCTGGCCTACGAGGCCGAAAGCCAGTTTGCAACCATCAAGCCCGAATACCGCGACACATACCGGCAGCTCATACTCTTCCCCGTGCAAGCCATGGCCAACATCTACGACCTGCACTACGCATACGCCATGAACACCAAACTGGCCGGCGAAAACAACCCCGAGGCCGACACCTGGGCCAGGAAGGCATACGAATACTACGTGAAAGACTCGGTGCTCTGTGCCGAATACAACCACGACATAGCATCGGGCAAATGGAACCACATGATGGACCAGCTGCACATAGGCTACATGTCGTGGCAGGAACCACAACGCCGATACTTCCCGCAACCGCTGAAAGTGGGCGAGACACCACGCGGACGGCGCCCGGCCGCCACACCAAGGGAGACACTGGCCTACGAGGCAACCGACTTCACCGCCTCACACGATGCCAAGCAAGCCAAATGGACCGTGATACCTTACTTCGGAATTTACGACAACGGAGTGGCACTGATGCCTTACACCAAACCAACCGACGGAGCAAGCATCACCTACGACATCGACATCCCACGCAAATCATTCACACTGCGACTGCAACTGGCACCGACACTGCCATTCAACGCAGGCAAGGGCCAACGGCTGAAAGTGAAACTGGCCGACACACCCGAACGCGAGCTGAACATCAACCAGCGATTCAACGAATATGCACTGCAAGGCAACCACATCAACACACAAGACATCGCATTCGACAACACCGACCTCAAACTCACCGGCCGGCAGCAACTCACACTCATGCCACTCGACCCGGGCATTGTAATCGAACGCATCGAAGTAGTGTGGGAAAAATGAAATAAAACGACCGCACATTATCTGTAATTCAGAAATAATGCGTAACTTTGCACCCACAAAACACATAAACAACCACAAAATAACACAAAACCCAAGATGAAAGTAGCAATAGTAGGTGCCAGCGGCGCAGTAGGACAAGAATTCCTCAAAGTGCTCGACGAGCGCAACTTCCCCATCGACCAACTCGTGCTGTTCGGCTCGACACGCAGCGCAGGACGCAAATACACGTTCCGCGGCAAAGAATACGAAGTACAACTGCTGAAACATGGCGACGACTTCAAAGACGTAGATATTGCATTCACATCGGCCGGCGCCGGCACATCGAAGGAATATGCCGACGACATAACCCGCTACGGAGCCGTCATGATCGACAACTCGAGCGCATTCCGCATGTGCGACGACGTTCCACTCGTCGTTCCTGAATGCAACGCCGAAGATGCACTCAACCGCCCACGCGGAATCATTGCCAACCCCAACTGCACCACAATCATGATGGTTGTGGTACTGAAACCAATCGAGCAACTGTCGCACATCAAGACAATACACGTGGCAAGCTACCAAAGCGCATCGGGAGCCGGTGCGGCAGCCATGGCAGAACTGCAGCAGCAATATCGCGAACTGGTGGAAGGCAAGGAACCCACAGTCGAGAAGTTTGCATACCAGCTGGCATACAACGTGATACCACAAATCGACGTGTTCCAGGACAACGGATACACCAAGGAAGAGATGAAGATGTTTAACGAGACACGCAAAATCATGCACTCCGACGTGCGATGCAGCGCCATGTGTGTACGAATCTCATCGCTCAGGGCACACAGCGAGGCAGTGTGGGTTGAGACCGAAAAACCACTGACCGCCGAACAGGTGCAGCAAGCCCTGGCAAAGGCCGAGGGAGTCACACTGCTCGACGACCCTTCGACCCAGACCTATCCAATGCCACTCTTCACCGCCGGAAAAGACAACGTCTATGTGGGACGTGTGCGCAAAGACCTGGCCAACAACAACGGAATCACCCTCTGGCTCAGCGGCGACCAAATAAAGAAAGGAGCAGCCCTCAATGCAGTGCAAATTGCCGAATACCTCATCAAGGTAGGCAACGTGAAGAACTGAAACACAACCGTCAAGACATAGTAAACGATACATAATAGTGGAGTTGCAACAATGCCGTCGCAACTCCACTCTTTTTTTCATTTAGGCATGGATATATAAGAAAAAAGGAAGCAAAACGCAAAAAAATACATAAAAGATTTGGCTACTTCACATTAAATAGCTAATTTTGCTGTCAAATTGATAACATACACTGAAAAATGGAACGAATAGACAACTTAGACAAGAAAATTCTCGACATTATATCCGTAAATGCTCGAATACCTTTTAAAGACGTAGCTGCAGAATGTGGCGTATCGCGTGCAGCAATCCACCAACGTGTACAACGACTCATAGACCAAGGAGTAATCACAGGCTCGGGTTATCACGTAAATCCGAAGAGTCTGGGATACTCTACATGCACATTCGTGGGACTGAAATTGGAAAAAGGTTCGATGTACCGCGAGGTGGTGGCATGTATCAAAGACATACCGGAAGTGGTGGAGTGCCATTGCACCACAGGCCAGTATTCACTTTTCCTCAAAATGTATGCCCGCGACAACGAACAGCTTATGGACATACTCAACAACCGCATCCAAGGCATACCAGGTGTTGACTCGACCGAGACTCTCATATCGCTCGACCAAAGCATAAAGAAAGAGCTGCCAATCAACGAAAACTAACCCGGCATGTACTTCGAAGGACTTATCATCGGCGTGGCTACATTCCTTATTATCGGACTGTTCCACCCACTCGTAATAAAAACCGAGTACTATACAGGAACACGCTACTGGTGGGTGTTCCTCATCATAGGTGTTGCAGGCATTGCAGGATCACTCTTCATCGAAAGCACATTCTGGTCTTCACTGCTCGGAGTGTTTTCATTCTCAAGCCTGTGGACAATAAAAGAATTGTTTGAACAAGAAAAACGTGTAAGCAGGGGATGGTTCCCAAAAAATCCGAACCGAAAGAAATGAACCGACGTACAAACGGCAAACGATAAACACTAAACTCTAAACTCTAAACTCTAAGCAATACCCCCAATCACATCTGCCCCGACTCAATAAGTAGAATACACCGCTCGGTTATGCGGTCGTCAACATCGGGATCGTACTCCTTCTTCAGACTTGCACCGAACAACGTGGCAAAAGCATTGTAGAATCCAGCCTTAAATCCACCCATATAGGTCTTAATCAGCTGATAGGAAGTCATGTCGCATTGGCGGTCGATAAGCTTGATAAGCAACTTGCCCTGCGCAAATGTGAGTTTCTTCAGGCGCGGACGATACTCCTTCATCAGGTCTTTCTCCATCTGTTTCAGATAGACATCGCGCTCCTTCTTGGTCGGCAACGAGTCAAGATGAGCCACACAAGCCTCGACACGATGCTGAATCTCAACGGCTATAGGATAGACCTTCTTGATGTTGTTGGCTATCTTATAGTATTTCTTAGCCTCCTTTGCCGACTTGAAAACCAGGTTGTCAAACACATATACGTCAGACATTATGATGAGAGGAATGTACTCGCCATCATACAACACCTTACCAGCATAACCCATATAATGAGAAAAAATGGGGTTGCCGGTCATCTCGCGGTCGGTATCAACATCGGCCACAATGTTCTGCCCGACACCCGAAAGCGGAGTCAGCCATAACATCGCAGTCAATAAGACGCTTATATTTCGCAAGAATACATTCATGCTGCAAATTTAGTAAAAAAGAAAATAAGGGAATAAGAAGTTAAAGAGTTTAGCACTTATTTAACATAAAAACAGCGTCAACTTACCAAGTTTTAATACTTTCGGCCATGCTAAACTCAGTTTTTTTGAAGCATTGAACTGTTATCTCATATATTTTAGCTAAATTTGCATCCGAATTACAGGAAATGATCAGGTCACTACATATTGAACACTACGCCTTGATAGACCAGCTCGACATCAAGCTGAATCCAGGATTCTCGGTCATAACGGGCGAAACAGGCGCCGGCAAATCCATCATACTGGGGGCCATTGGGCTGCTATTGGGTAGCCGTGCCGACCATGGAGCCATAAAACAAGGCGAGCAACGTTGCATGATTGAAGCTGAATTCGATACCGACGGACACAGCCTCGACCGTTTCTTCAGCGACAACGACCTCGACTTTGACGGACATGCCTGCATCCTGCGGCGCGAACTCACACAGACAGGAAAGAGCCGCGCTTTCATCAACGACACACCTGTGACACTCACACAGATGAAAGCACTGGGCGACAAACTCATCGACATTCATTCACAACACCAGAACCTGCTGTTGGCACGCGAAGACTTCCAACTCGAGACACTCGACCTCGTGGCACAAAACAGCAGTGAAAACGCACTATACTCTCAACTATACAATAAATACAAGCAGACATGTGCCGACCTCGAAACTGCAATTGAGCAAGCAAAGCAAAGCAGGGAGGAGGAAGACTATCTGCGATTTCAGTTCGGCCAACTGGCGGAAGCCAACCTTAAGCCTGGCGAACAACAGGAACTGGAAAACGAGCAAGAGACGCTGAGCCATGCCGAAGAAATAAAGACGAACATGTATGCAGCGCTCAACCTCATCGAACGCGACGACGAGCAAAGCACACTGCTTAGCATAAAACAAGCAACCGGCATACTACAAAACATTTCCCATGTATTCAGCTCAGCAGCCAACCTGGCCGAACGCCTCCAGTCGTGCCAAATCGAGTTGAAGGATATCGCCGAAGAAATAGCAGGCAGAGCCGACGACGTGGAATACAATCCCGAACGACTGCAAGCCGTAGATGAACGACTCAACACAATCTACACACTGGAGAAAAAACACCATGTGGAAAGTGTAGAAGCACTCATTGAGATTCAAGACGAAATAGACCGGCGACTGCAACTCATTGACCAAGGTGACGAACAAATACAAAAGCTCACACAGGCAAAGGCCGATGCACTGAAAGCTGTTACCGACCAAGCAGACATACTTACCAAGAACAGGCAAAAAGCAAAAACCCGGCTGGAGAAGCAGATTGTAGGTCTGCTGCAATCGCTCGGTATGCCAAACGTGGCATTCAAAGCCGACATGACACCCCTGGCCGAACCACGCGAAAGCGGTGCCGACAAAGTCACATTCATGTTTTCTGCCAATAAAAATGTCGAGCCACAACCATTGTC
>CAMHPM010000016.1 GCA_946187025.1 uncultured Prevotellaceae bacterium | reverse complement strand
GTCGCATTCCGCCTACGCTCTTGTCGATCGACATGTTGTTGTCGTTCAGGATGATGAGCATGTCGTTTGGTGTGCTCGACACGTTGTTCAGTCCTTCGAATGCCAGTCCGCCGCTCATGGCTCCGTCGCCTATCACGGCCACCACCTTACGGTCGATGCCTTGCTGGCGTGCTGCCACTGCCATGCCGAGTGCTGCCGAGATTGAGTTTGATGCGTGTCCGCAGCAGAATGTGTCGTATTCGCTCTCGCTTGGAAAGGGGAATGGTTTCAATCCGTGGAACTTGCGGTTGGTGCAGAAGCGTTTCTTGCGTCCGGTCAGTATCTTGTGGGCGTATGCCTGATGGCCTACATCCCATACGATACGGTCGTCGGGCGTGTTGAAGACGTAGTGTAGCGCCACGGTTATCTCTACGGCTCCGAGGCTTGATGCCAGATGCCCGGGGTTTATCGACAGTTCCTCGATGATGTCTTGCCTGAGCTCGTCGCACAATTGTGGCAACTGCGACAACTTCAGCCGTCGGAGGTCTTGTGGATATTCTATCTGTGAAAGGAGCGTAAGCTCTTTGGTTTCTTCTGTCATAAGCAGTCTGTGTGTGTCTGTAAATGCCACATACCGCGCAGGGCGGTCTATTCTTAACTTGCAAAAATACAGCTTTTTCTCCAAGCTGCAAAGCCAAAACTCTGTTTTTTCCGTTTTCGGTCGTAAAAATGTCCCTATATTGCCTTATATGTATGGTTTGACAGTGCAATTTGGCACCTGTGTATATACACAATCAATGCCAGGGCGTCGGCCCCGGCATTGATGTGTTGTGTTTCGTTTTTATGGCTTATTGCAGCTCTATCACTTAACGATGATCTTCTTACCGTCAACGATGTTGATACCCTTCTGCAGTCCGTTGAGGCGCTGACCAGCGATGTTGTAGATACCAGTCTTGACTGTGGTTGCAGCCTTAACGAGCTCGATGCCTGTGACTGTACCGCCTGCAACTTTGAATGTAGCTGTTACTTCGAATGGCTTGTAGTCGGCACTCTGGTCTGGTGTGTGGTAGCCACCTGCATCGTAACGGCCGCTTGCATCGTGGAATGCACTTGCACCATACAACTTTACTGCGTATTCTCCATCAGCAAGTGAACTTCCGTCGAATGAGAATGTGCCAATTGCACCTGTATTCTCTTTGAAATACTTTGTAGAATTTCCCGATGTTACAGAAACAAGAAGGTCGTTAGGTAGTGACTTTGTAAACATATTTACATTGTTCTTCTTGTGTGCAGATACAGCACGCGAAGATAATTCAAACCAATATGGATCCTCGTCATCCTCTTCCACAGCTTCTGCATTAACTACAGTGTAGTTGTCTTTTGTTAAACCTTCTGGTAAGGCAAAACTTGCTTGGAAACCTGTAATCTCAACTGTATTATCAAGATAGAGAGTTACAGGAATGTTCTTAGCATCACTTGTTGAGCCAACTTGGATGTACATGTTGACTGTTTCCTGTGCATTCATGCTCACTGCTGCAAGCATGGTTACCAATGAGAGTAAAATTTTCTTCATAGTCAATTCTTATTTTTAATTATTTTATTGTCTTGAATTATGATATTACCTCGCAAAGTTATGGTATTATTTTTAATTGACAAAGGATTTGTGAGTTTTTTTTTATAAAAGCGCGAAAATAGTTGGAATGGCTCATCGATTGTCACCAATGAAGTGCTAAATTCAACAGCCTGCAGTTGCGATTCTGAGAGTGCGCACTCACGAGGCTGAGAGTGCGCACTCGCAGAATACAGCCGTCATAAGCAATCAAGAAAAAAATGAGCCCCGCCGTACATGTGGTTGCAGCGGGGCTCATGTATAAGCTTATCGGCGGATTACACCAGATGGCGGATGATGTCTTCGCGGTTGCCAGGCAACATGTCGATGACCGGCAGCTCTATCATGGTGTATGCTCCCGGCTGCTGGCGCATTGCGGCACGTGCCACGTTGACAAGCACCTGGGCGGTGAGTGCCGGGTTGTTGATCTTCATGTTGAACTCGAAGAGCTGGTTGTGGGTCTTGCCCGACACGCCCTTGCGCACGAGGTTGACCCCGTGCCCTACGTCGTTGAGCTGGTCAACCGAATCGACCTGCATCACATGTGTCTCGTCGTTCACGAAATATGCATCGGCCTTGATGGCAGCCTCCACGGTCTTGAAGTCGGCTCCATCCTCAAGCTCCACATACACCATGCGGCGATGTATTCCTGTACCCACAGGTATGGTCATCGACAGTGCATCGCGCACTCCGGGAATGGCACGCACGGCAACCGAGTGTCCCATCGAGCGGCCGGGGCCGAAGTTGGTGTAGCTGATGCCACGTGGTGCCAGGCTCTCCATGAGTGTGCGCACGATGGAGTCGCTGCCCGGATCCCATCCGGCACTGATGATGCTCACTGCCCCATGTTGCTTGGCTATGGGGTCGAGCGTGCGACGGAGGTCAACGATGCCGGTGTGGATGTCGAACGAATCGACGGTGTTGATACCCAATTCCAGACACTGTATGGCATGTTCCTCTACACTGCGGGTCGGTGTGGCAAGTATTGCCACATCCACTGCACCCAGCTCGCGGATGTCGGTCACCACACGATATCCGTTGATGGTTGGTTCGGTCACACGACGGCGCACGATGCCCACACACTCCATATCGGGTGCAGCCTCGAGTGCGTCGAGTGCATAACGGCCTATATTGCCGTAACCTACAATTGCTACTTTTGTCATGATTCTGTTTGTGTTTTATTTTGTGAATAAGTCGGTGTGCAAGACAATATGTGTAACTACACATTATTATATATATAGTGACCCGGGCCGCTATATAACAAACAACCCCCTCGCGCATCCCCCTGCGGGGAACTGAGGGGGTATATTCAGTTTTTATGCCCTTCGCCCTCCCCATGACGGAAAGGGCGATGGCCGTTTCAAAATCAATATGAGATTATTCTCCGTCCTCTTCCTTAATCTTACGTCCCAGCACGAGGTAAGCAGTAGGAGCTGCAATGAAGAGTGAAGAAGTGGTACCGATGAGTACACCGAGTATCATGGCAAATGCGAAGCTGCGGATGCTGTCACCACCGAAGATGAAGATACAGAGCAGCACGATGAGCGTCGATACTGATGTGTTGATGGTACGTGCCAATGTAGAGTTGAGCGACTGGTTGAACACAAGTTGCTTGTCGCGCTTTGGATAGAGCTTCAACTCTTCACGGATACGGTCGAAGATCACCACCTTATCGTTGATAGAATAACCGATAGCGGTAAGGATGGCACCGATGAATGTCTGGTCGATTTCGAGCGAGAATCCGATCCAACCCCAGCACAGAGAGTAAACACCGATGATAAGCACGGTGTCGAGTGTCAGTGCAACAACCGAACCGACAGAGAATGCCACGTTGCGGAAGCGGATGAGGATGTAGATGAAGATTGCGATGAGGGCCAGGATTACCGACCAGATAGCACCGTAAGTGATATCCTCAGCAATCGACGGACCTACCTTCTGTGAACTGATGATAGAACCACCTGTGCGGTTGTCGCGGTCGATGAAGTGTTCGAGTGTCACTGTTGAGCCGTCAATCTGTCCACCTTCAACAAGAGTTTCATAGATTGTCTTCTCGATTTCAGCATCCACGTTCTCACCATTTTCGTTGATACGATAGTTGGTCGAGATACGAACCATCTTCTTGTCGGTACCCAAGGCAATGACCTGAGTTGTAACCTTGTCAACATCTTCCTCGGCAGCTGCACGCTCCTGGAACTTGTTGGACAGAGCAGTGCGGATGTCTTCCGGCTCAATTTCGTTCACGAATTCAACCTTATAGTTGCGACCACCAGTGAAGTCGATCGACTGGCTGAGGCCACGTACAGCAAACGAGATGAGGCAGATGATGAGGAATGTGCCGAATGCGATGAACGACTTCTTGTATACACCCATGAAGTTGTACTTGGTTCCCTGCATCAGGTTCTTAGAGATGCTGGTAGTGAAAGTGAGGTCGAGCCACTTGTCGCGGTTGAGGAAGTGTTCGTAGCATATACGAGTCAACCATACAGCGGTGAAGAATGAGCAGACGATACCGATGATGAGTGTCGTTGCGAATCCCTTGATAGGTCCTGTTCCGAAGTAGAAGAGGATGATACCGGTGATGATTGAAGTGACGTTAGAGTCGAGGATTGCCGAGAATGCATTGCTGTAACCGGCAGCCACGGCGTTCTTCAGGTTCTTGCCACCCTTGAGCTCTTCCTTAGTACGCTCGTAGATGAGCACATTGGCATCGACTGCCATACCGAGTGTCAGCACCATACCTGCTATTCCCGACATGGTGAGTGCAGCAGAGAGTGAGGTGAGGATACCCAGTGTGAAGAAGAAGTTGAGCAACAGAGCGCAGTTGGCAACCATGCCTGGACGCAGGCCGTACATCATGCACATGTATATCATCAGGATGATGAATGCGATGATGAACGAGATGAAACCGGCGTTGATCGACTCCTGACCGAGCGACGGACCTACGATGTCTTCCTGTACGATTTGCATCGGTGCCGGCATCTTACCTGATGAGAGCACGTTGGCGAGGTCCTTGGTCTCCTGTGTGGTGAACGAACCTGTGATTTGTGTGCTTCCGCCAGAAATCTTGTTTTGAACGTTTGGTGCGCTATATACAAGGTCGTCGAGCACGACTGCCACACAGTGGTGTACGTTTGCTTCGGTCAGTGCAGCCCATTTGCGCGAACCTTCAGTGTTCATCTTCATGGTTACGCATGGACGTCCAAACTCGTCGAACGACTCTTTCGACTCGGTCACTACTTCACCCTCGATTGGTGCACGTCCGTTCTGTCCGGTCATGCGGATTGCATAGAGTGGATATACGCGTCCGGCCTTGTCTTCCGACTTCACACCCCACTTGAGCGACATGTCGCCTGGCAATACTTGCTTTGCTATGTCGGATTGGAGGAGTGCGTTGATTTCAGCTGTGTCTGATGCAAGTGCGTATCCTACCATACATCCGGCAGCTCCTTGCATTGGTTGCAGCATTGCGAAGAGTGGGTTCTGTGCTTTTGCCTTGGCTATAGCGGCTTCGTCGGTAGTGCTTGTTGCAGGCGACTTGTCGGCAGCTACTTGTTCGAGGAGGTTTTCCTCAGCCTCGGCAACTGTGTCGGCCACTTCGGCTGTTTCGCCGGCCTCGGTGTTTTCTGCTACATCCTCGCCATCTTCAGTGTCGGCTACGACTTGTCCGTTGCGCAGTGCTGTGTTGAGTTGGTTGAGGTATGGCAGTGCAACCTGTGTGTCGTAGGTCTCCCAGAATTCGAGGTTTGCGCTTCCCTGGAGGAGTTTGCGCACACGCTCAGGTTCTTTGATACCTGGCAGCTCGATCATGATTCGTCCCGACTGACCTTCCACTCTTTGTATGTTAGGCTGTACGACTCCGAAGCGGTCGATACGGTTGCGGAGTACGAGGAACGAGTTGTCGATTGCAGCGCTTACTTCTTCGCGCAATACGCTTTCGACTTCGTTGTCGGATGAGTTGGCTGCCACTTTGCCTTTAAGTTTTTGTGTCGCGAAGATCTGTGCCAACCGGGCATCAGGCGCGTTTTTCTTATAGGCTTTGACAAACAGTGTGATAAAGTCACTCTGGCTTTCGATGGCTTGTTTCTGTGCTTCGTTGACAGATGCTACGAATGCAGAGTCGGTTTTGTGGTCGGCTAATGCCTTCACTACTTCGGGCACTGACACTTCCATAATGACGTTCATACCGCCTTTGAGGTCGAGTCCGAGACCGATGGCAGTTTCGCGGCATTGCTTCAGGTTGTAGTTGCCCAAGTAGAACGGAGTCGTGCTAAGCGAATCCAGGTAGAGTTCTGCTTGCTTCTCTTCCATCTTTGATGCTTTGTTCTCTACGTAGTTGGTTACGAATGAGAACGAGAGATAGAAGATGCAGATAAGTGTTAGCGCAATGGCTAAGAACTTAACAAATCCTTTGTTTTGCATTGTTGATGATTAATTTTATTTAATTTATTTGAGTTTTTTACGTTCTGTTTTCGGGTTTGTTGTTATGCGTTTTTGTGTGCTTTTGTGCGCGACGCATATTTTTCAAGCTGCAAATATAGTGTTTTTTTGGGATTCAGAGCATCTCTAACGTGCAAAAAATGGGGTAATGGTCGCTTTCTTGCACTGTTTTATCGACTTTTGCTCCGTATGGATTGAATCGCTCGCTGGCCAGGATGTGGTCTATGCGGAAATACATTGCGCTTCGGTTGTACGACCATCCGGGTCCGTTGCCTGCTTGTGTGTAGGCGTCGGTGAGGTGTTTTGTGAGTGTATGGTGCACGTATGATACCGGCGAGTCGTTGAAGTCGCCGCACATGATGATGTACTGCCTGTGTCTGAGCAGTTGTTCTATCTCGTCGGCAAGGAGGTCGGCTTGCCGTGCACGGCGTGAGTTGGCCTTGGCCAGCTTGCCTTCGAGCCACCAGAAACTCTCTTTCATGTCGATGATTTGTTCTTCATCGACCGGTTCGCCCATCATGGCCGAGTTTTTTAATATTTGTTTATACA
The DNA here is from genome assembly GCA_946187025.1 of uncultured Prevotellaceae bacterium. Taxonomy (GTDB): domain Bacteria; phylum Bacteroidota; class Bacteroidia; order Bacteroidales; family Bacteroidaceae; genus Colivivens. The sequence continues at coordinate 5,766 of CAMHPM010000016.1, read as the reverse complement.
TGCGCTTGTCGTCATCGTCGAGCTGGTATGATTCGAGGTGGTTGTTGATGACTGTTACGGTGTCGGCATCGACCAGCAGTTCGTACACACAGCTTGATGCTGTCTTGGTGTCATGGTCTATGATTCGTGACGAGAGGATGGGATAGTGTGAGAGGATGGCGTTTTGCGACTCGTTTTCATCGTCAACCATGATGTATGGATATACTTCTTCGAGGCGTTTGCGCACGTAATCGCGTTTGAGCGGGTTGACTTCCTGCAGGCACACGATGTCGGCTCCCGACTGTGCTATGTAATCTACCACTTGTGTGTTGTCTTCGTTAAGGCTTTTCCCTCCAAAGGAGAAGACGTTGTATGACAGCACTTTCAGTGTGCGGCCTGTCGGTTTGCCTTGGAAGGGGTTGATTGGGCAGTAGTCGCGTATGCTGTTCCAGCACAGTGCTATGCCTGCAATGCTGATGAGGGCGTATTTCCATTTGAAGATGAGCCACATGAGCATGAAGAGCAGGGTTGCTGCTATACATGCCGGGAGCATCATGCCCAGGTAGGACCAGTTGGGGTATTGCTCGGGGCTGAGGTATATGGAGTAGGCACATACCGTCATTGCCAGCACCACGACGATGTTGATGATGGCAAGTGTGAAGGTTATTATGCGTCGGAATATCTTCATGGTCATTTCTTGCTGGCGTCGAACAGCCGTTGTTTTTCACTCTCGCTCAGGCTTCCGTATCCGTCGCGGCGTATCTTGTCGAGTATGCGGTCTATCTCGTCGGCATCGGCCTTGCGTTGTGTGTTGTAGTTCCAGTCGGCTGAGTGCTCGTTTTTGTTGTAGTTCACTTCCATGTTGGGCCGTGTGGATGTGGTGTGCCATTTGCCTTGGTTGTCGAAGTGCTGGCGCTGGCGCATGGCTGTCTTCTTCCAGAACATGAGCAGGATGAATCCTGCCAACATGCCGGCAAGGTGGGCGGTGTGGGCGGTGAGGTCGCTGACAAACAGTGCTGAGGCGAGCTCGATGAACACGTATCCTATAATCAGCCATTTAGCCTTGAACGGTATGGGGATGGGGAAGATGAAGATGCGCTCGTTGGGATAGAGCACTCCGAAGGCCAGGAGTATGCCATAGACTGCACCGCTGGCTCCCACACAGATGGAGTATGGGTTGATGAGCCCTAACAGTTGTCCCAGCTCCCACGCCAGGGCGCCGGCCAGTCCGCACACGAAATAGTAGATGATGAAGCGTTTGGTGCCGAGAGTCGGCTCGATGGTGCGTCCGAACATCCAGAGGGCAAACATGTTGAGCACTATGTGCCATATATCCCGATAGCTGTGTACGAACATATAGGTGATGGGTTGCCACGGCAGGAACTCGGGTGACAACACATAGTGCAGGCCGAACAGGCCCGACACATTTATCACATATCCTACCACATAAACTGCGATGTTGGCTATCAACAGCCATTTCACTGCCTTCGACATCATATCGTTTCGGTTTTTATTATTTACGATTTACGGTTTTTTCTTCACTTTATACCTGCCTGAAACGGTTCGTTTTTCGGCATAATGGGGTGCAAAGTTACAAAAAAAATGTAAACTTCCAACTGTTTAATGATAATAATAAGGTGTATCGGCATGAATAAGGGCTGTTATCGGGTGTAAAAAGGCACTCGGCGTGTCAACCTGTGCAGTTATTTCAGCCACTTCCTCTCTGGCGGCGGCCGACACACATTGCCGCGACGTTGCAACAGGCCTGCGCCGCGGCGTTTCTGAGACTGCGCACTCGCGGGGCCGAGACTGCGCACTCACAGGGCCGAGACTGCGCACTCGCAGGAAACCACCCACTGCAAGATGCCACAACTGCCCACCATCGGTTTCGGCAGCCGGTGGCATTTACGATATGTAGAACAGAGAGAGAAAACACGCTTTTTGCATCTAAATGTCAAAAAAAAACGCTTGATATGCAATGTTATCAATGTTTTTTCATATCTTTGTGGCAGAAATCAAAGGCAACATCAGCCGACGGCCCGGCTATAGTTACCAAGGCCTACAAATATAGAGACAAAGACATTATTTATATTAACTAAGTATGAAGAATTCAATCGTTACATTTCCGGTTCCACAGAACGAGCCGGTGAAGGCTTACCTCGCTGGTAGCCCCGAGCGCATCGCACTCGATGCAGAGTTGAAGCGTCAGCACGATACCGTGGTTGACATCCCAATCATCATAGGCGGCAAGGAGATACGCACCGGCAACACAGCCGAAATCGTATGCCCACACGACCACCATCATGTGCTGGCACGCTACCACAAGGCAGGCGAAAAAGAAATAAAGATGGCCATCGATGCAGCCATGGCCGCCCACAAGCAATGGGCCGAGACCGACTGGACAACCCGCGCTGCCATCGTAATGAAATGTGCCGAACTGCTCGCCACCAAGTACCGCCCTATCCTCAACGCAGCCACCATGCTGGGACAGAGCAAGAACATCTACCAGGCAGAAATCGACTCGGCCTGCGAGACCATCGACTTCTTCCGCTACAACGTACACTATGCATCCAAGCTCTACGGCATACAGCCAAAAGACGGAAGCGGCAACATCAACAACACCGAATACCGTCCGCTCGAAGGATTCGTGCTCGCAGTCACACCGTTCAACTTCTCGTCGATTGCCTGCAACCTCAACATGACACCAGTGCTGCTGGGCAACACCACCATCTGGAAACCATCATCCACAGCAATACTGTCGAACTACTACCTCATGCAGCTCTTCAAAGAAGCCGGAGTGCCCGACGGAGTTGTCAACTTCGTACCAAGCCGCGGTAGCGAGATAGGCAAGATCTGCTGCGCAAGCAAACACCTCGCCGGCATACACTTCACCGGTTCGACCTCCACATTCCAGACCCTCTGGCGCTCGGTAGGCGAAAACATCGCGAACTACGTGAGCTACCCACGACTCGTGGGCGAGACCGGCGGCAAGGACTACATCTTCGTACACCCATCGGCCAACGTCGATGCAGTGGCACACGCCGCATTCACCGGCGCATACGAATACCAGGGACAGAAGTGCTCGGCTGCAAGCCGCATGTACATACCAAAGAGCCTCTGGCCGGCAGTGCTCGAGAAGATGAAGAAATTCGCAGGCGAAGTGAAGATGGGCGACGTGATGGACGCATCAAACTACATCAACGCCGTAATCGACGAAGCATCGTTCGACAACATCGCCAGCTACATCGAATATGCCAAGGCATCGAGCGACGCCAAGATCGTGATGGGCGGCGGCTACGACAAAAGCGTGGGATACTTCGTCCAGCCGACAATCATCGAAACCACCGACCCACACTTCAAGTCGATGGAAGAAGAGATATTCGGCCCTGTGCTCACCGTCTATCCATACGACGACGACAAGGTTGACGAGACAGTGGCACTCTGCGATACAACATCGCCTTACGGCCTCACCGGCTCAGTCTTCGGACAAGACCGCATGGCCGTAGAGAAGATAGCCGATGCACTATGCTACACAGCCGGCAACTTCTACATCAACGACCGCCCTACAGGAGCCGTCGTAGGTATGCAACCATTCGGCGGAAGCCGCGCATCGGGCACCAACGACAAGGCCGGAGGCGAGTTCAACCTCATCCGCTGGGTCCTCCCACGAGTAATCAAGGAGACACTCGTAAGCCCAACCGACTATCGTTACACATATATGAAATAACCTCATCAAATACACCAGCTGGCATCCACCACGTGGAAAGGCTGGTGTATTTTCTAACCATACCGGCGGAACCATGAACAAGATACCCCTAATCCTCCTTTCAGCAATTACATTACTGACCATTAACACATCAACTGTAAAAGCACAAGACATACCATCCTACTACACCCAACGCACCACAGCAGCCGGACTCACCATCGTGGCATCCAACCGCTGCCCCGACAGTTGCCTCGTACAAGTGTGCAGCCAGGTGGAAGCAATGATGAACTCACTCACCCCCAACATACGCAAAGCAGTAGCCAGCCACCACCCACTCATCGTGGCAATGGGCCGGTACGAAGGAATCACCCAACTGCCCGAATTCCGCAACTACCCCGACATGGAACCATGGTGGGACATACACAAACGCGGATGGGGCGCAACACCCGATTTCCCAACCATGCTCTGTGCCGAGGAAAACGTGCTCGCATATCAAATCGACCCTAACTTCGCCGAAGACATACTCGTCAGCTCACTCGCAAAAACAATATTCTCGATGGGCATCAACACCGTACATCCCAATGCACGCCAGCAACTCGACGACCTCTTCAGCCAAGCCAAGGCAGCCGGCAAATGGCACAACACCATAGCAGGCACCAACAGCCTCGAATACTGGGCCGAAGGAGTGCAAGACTGGTTTGGAGCTAATGCCGAAACACCACTGCCCGACGGACGACACAACTGGGTGAACACACGCGGAGATTTGCAACGCTACGACACCAAATTACACGATTTCATCGGACAATTCTTCACTTCAGATGCACACTTCACAAGTATGCATCCGGCAGTAAACCTATATACCAAGGACGACAAAAAAGCCTATGCCCGCATCAATCGGGAGAAGAAACTCAACATCGACGTGCCGCAGTGTCGAGTCGAACCAGTGACAACCGAACTGGCAGAACGCCTTCACCTCGACACCAAATTCTACAAAAAACACGTCGATAGCAACGGAATACACATACTCTCGTCAGGCCAAGTGCCCGACAGCGTGCTCGTACAGGCTCACAAAACCATCTATTGCATGACCAGCATGTTGCCACGTGAGGTACTCGATGCCATGACACGTGTCAACACACGAGTGGTGGTGATGGGACAAAAAGAGGTTACAATCAACGTACCCGAACACAGCGGAATGGCTCGCGACCGCAGCCTCAACTGGAACCTGCGTGCCCGCGGACTCGGCGGAACCCTGCACGAGCCAATCACATCATGTGCCGAAGAAAACATCATGGCATACCCTTGGGACAAATATCATGCCGAGGATATACTCATACACGAGTTCTCACACTCAATACACCTCATCGGAATCCTGCAAGTTGACCCGACAATCAACCAACAGCTCAAGGACCTGCTGGCCAAGGCACGCGCTGCAGGCAAGTGGGACAACACCTATGCCGGCACCGAATATGCAGAGTATTGGGCTGAAGGCGTGCAAAACTGGTTTAACGTGAACGCTGAGACACCGAAGTCGGACACCAAGCACAACCAAGTCAACACCCGCGAGGAAATGCAAAGATACGACCCCGGCCTCTATGCCCTCATCGCAAAATACTTCCCCGAGACAAACGCACAGATAGGTAAACACAAGAAAGAAAACCTCTATAACTACAAATAAACACTTCAGCACGAGTTGAAAGCGAGGCACAATATCCCGTAAGCCCGCCTTCAACTCGTGTCGTATAAAACTTTTTTTCTGTCGTAAAATCCATTTTCCAATGTATCGCATCACAACTCATCCCATAATCGACATCCCCGACGACGATATCGTAGAGTTTCAGTTTGAAGGGAAAACCATACGTGGACAACGTGGAAAAACCATTGCAGCAGCCCTGCATCAAGCAGGATATCCCGTCCACAGCCACAGCCTCAAGGGTCGTCCGCGCAGTCTTGAGTGTGGTATCGGCAAATGCGGAGCTTGCGAAATGCTGGTCGATGGACAGGTGAGGCGCATATGTATCACCAACGTAGATGGAGTGAAGACGGTGGAAACTATCAATCAGCATTGTAATAATGCACCC
>CAMHPM010000015.1 GCA_946187025.1 uncultured Prevotellaceae bacterium | reverse complement strand
GTACGTCTTCCTTGTTTGTCCAATAGTTTTCAAGGATGACAGTGTTCAATGGCAGGAGCTCAACATCGCAAGAGACCATCGTCATGCTTGCAATAACTGCCAATCCTATTGCCTTTATTTTATTATGTCTTTTCATCTTCTTTTCTGTTTTAGAATTGGACACTTAAACTAAGAGTGAATGACTTCGAGCGTGGAGTACGTCCACCGTCACGAGCTGCGGCAAAACCACCCTGTGGGTGTTCTGGGTCAGCGCCAGAGTACTTGGTGAGTACAAACACGTTGTTGAAGTTGAGACTGGTGTTCACGTTCTTTATACCAATGTGATTGAGGAATCTCGATCTCAGGTTATAATTGAACTGAATGTAGTTCAGACGGAGGAATGTTGCTTCTTCCATGAATCGGTCGGAACCGAGGTAGTTGTAACCGTAGTTGTAGAGAGCGCGTGGTATAGGAGCAACGTCACCTTCGTTGTGCCAACGCCAGTTGACAGCACGCGACTGGTTGTTGTTGTTGTACATGCTCTCAGCTTCCATACGTGCTATGTTAAGCACTTTCTGACCGATACGGTAATTGAACTGGAAGTTGGTGTTGAAGTCGCCATAGCGGAGACGGAATCCGAAACCACCGGTGAGCTTAGGAAGTGAAGAACCGAGGTAAACGATATCGAGCTCGTTGATGTTACCATCGTGGTTGATATCTTCGTACTTGGCATCACCGCCCTTGAACTCGTAGTTCTGACCTGCATAGTCGAACATCATTGGCTTGGTGCGTCCGTTTTCGTTGAGGATGACTTCACCTGCTGCATTACGGGCAACTGGTGCGTCTGGTCCGCTTACGCCTGGGATTTCTTCTGCGCTGTATTCACTGTATGCATAAACTCCCTTGTGACGGAATCCGTAGATTGAACCTACTGGGTTGTGAATTTGAACACGCGACAGATATTGTCCGTTAGAGAAGTTGAACTCGTCGTTGTAGCGGTCGAGAATCATCTCGTCCATATCGAGGATTTCGTTACGGTTGTTAGCAAATGCAAAGTTGAAATCTACAGAGAATTTACCTCTACGGAGTACACGGTTTGCATTGATGTTTACTTCCCAACCGTTGTTACGTACACGACCAATCAGCTTGGTAGGTATCTGCTTGAAACCTGAAGATGTAGGGATTGGGTATGAAGGGTCTTGCTCTGACTTGTTGGTGTAGAGGTGGATATCACCGGTCACTCTGTTTTCGAACAGGCCGAAGTTAGAACCGAAGTCCCATGTATCCTGGTTTGTAGGGCGGATGATCGACAGACGGATCTGCTGAGGAGCAACAGCTGTGACTCCCATGTATGAGCCGCTCGAGCTATATGTACTGTACATTGATGTGGCACCACCTGATACACGTCCTGAACGTCCCCAACCGAGGCTCATTGACAACATTGTAAGCCACTCGAGTTTCTTCATGAACTTTTCGTCGGTGATGTTCCAACGTCCGGAGATACCGTAGTATGCACCCCACTTCTTAGGGTTGTTGTTTGACTTATCGAAACGTCCGGTGAAGTCGAAGATGTACTTACCCTTGTATGCATAGTGCATCTGGGTTGCAAAGTTTTCGTTCTTCGAACGGCCGACACCTGAACTGAAGTTAGAGATTACACCTCCTGCGAGTGCCGATGTGATATCGCTTGTCGGCAACCACTTACGGCCAATGCCTTGAGAAGAGTTGTTACCTGTTCCGTATTCAGCACGAACCATGAATTGGAGTGAGTGGTTTTCGTTGTTGAAGTGTGGACGGAATGTGAGGCTGTGACGTGTGTTGAAGCTGTGGCTCTTGCTTTGGTTGGTGTTTGCCACGTTTGAGCTGCTGCCGGTCCATCCGTTGGTCTGGAGGATTGTAGGAGCAAATGTGCTTCCGTCGCCGCTTGAGATATTGAATGTAACTTGTCCTGAATACTCGAGTTGATGTTGGTCTGGACGTGTACCGAGAACCTGGTAACGGAGTATGAACTCAGGAGAGAGTGAGAGGTGGTTGTCGTGGTCTTTGGCCAGATAAGCGTTTGCCACAGGGTTGGCAATACCGAGCTGGTCGTTGAGCTGTGAAGAAGTGTATTCCTTCTGCATGATGTAGAAGTTACCAGTCGAAACTTCGTTCTCGTCTTCTTCGTAGATGGCAACGTTTGGCATCTTCTTGTATGCAACTCCGAGGAGGTCGGCGCCGTATGTACGTTGGTTTTCTGAATAAGAGAGGTTGAAGTTGGTCGATACACGGATACGTGTTGATACGTTGTAGTCGAGTGCAACACGGGTTGTATAACGGTTGTACTTCTGCTTGATAACTGTACCGATCTGATGGTCGTAACCGCCTGATACGCGGAACTGTGCTTTTTCACCACCACCGGAGAGTGCTACATAGTGTTGTTGGTTGAGACCGAATTGCTTTACTACGTCTTCCCAGTCGGTGTTGTTGTTGAACATGTGGTACTGAGAGTAGTTAGGGTCGTAGTTGATTTCCGGAATGTAGCTTGTAGATGTGTTATCTCCAATCGTACTGTTCAGCGTAGGGTTGAAGTAAGCTTCCTTCAAATACATGGTGTAGTCGTCACCGTTGAGAATCTTCATTCCTTCAGGCTGCCATGTACCGGTGGCACGGTATGTATAGTTGACACGAGTCTTACCGCGCTGACCACGCTTAGTCTTGATTTCGATTACACCGTTTGCACCACGCGAACCCCAGATTGCAGTTGCGGCGGCGTCTTTCTTGACAGTGATTGTCTCGATATCTTCAGGGTTTACCTGGAGGAGTTCGGCAAATCGCTCTTCGGTTGCGTTGTTGTAGTCGAAGTTGGGATCTACCTCTTCAGTCCAGATGTTACCGTTGACAACGATGAGTGGTTCGGCGTTACCGAAGATGGTGCTGACACCACGCAGACGCATTGTTGTACCAGAAGCAAGGTTACCAGAGTTCATCACGATGTCGAGACCGGCGATACGTCCCTGGAGTGCTTCATCGACTGATGTCATTGCAAGACCTTCAAACTCTGTCATGCTGATGGTCTGCTGTGCAGTAGAGATTTCTCTCACTGGGATTACGAGTCCCTCACCTTGTGACATCTTTTCGCCTGTGATGGTAACGACGTCGATTGTAGTGTTGCTCTGCATCACAATCTTGAACACCTTTTTATTAATAGGGAGGTTCTGTGTCTTGTATCCGACGTAAGATATCTGGATGTGGTCCTTTGGATTCACGCATTTGAACGAGAAGTTACCATTGATATCAGTAACTCCGTGGGCGACGATACGCTTATTGGCATCAATCTCGACTACGTTCACCATCATGAGCGGTTCAATATCATCTTGTACTGTACCCGAGATAATGTCGCCTGCCTTCACCTGTGCCTGTGCCATTGTACAGAAACAAGCTAAGAGCATTAGCATTGATATTATTTTTTTCATACTCTATGTTTTTATTTGATACGCGATTTTACTGCTTGACGCGATTTTACTGCCTCGTCTTCAAATCCAGAGTAAACCTCGAATGGAGAATAGATGAACTGGTTGTTTTCAGGCAATGTAAGGTCTGCTCCTGGAGCATTGTTATATTTATACAGGAGTGGGTGGTCTATTGCATGAACAACAACGCTTGACGCTGTCTCAATCATGTTTGCACTGTTGACGGTTGCATTATTGAGCCAATATTCACGTCCGATTACGTTGTACATCATGCTCTTGTTGACCAGCTGAGTTGCTTCTTCCTGCATCGGTGACTTGCTGATACCTTCTATTTTGAGGTTAGCAGAATCTACAGTGATGGTGAGCTTGTATGAACGTCCTGTTGTAGGGTTTACTTTTGCAGTTTCATATCGTCCGCTTTCAAATCCCTTATCAACGAATATTGCATTATCTTGTATGTGATACTTCACGAAGTCGAGCATTACTTTGCGCAGGTGTGCAGCAGAGTCGGTTACGTTGGCATAGAACAATGTGTCGCCTTCTGCACGTACTACGTATGTAGAGTCGTCGTCGTCGATTGCTTCTGCCTCTTCAACCATCTCCGGAGTTGGGAGTCCGAGAGCATAGGCCTCTTCCATTGCTGCGTTTGTCGGAGCGTAGATGGTGTAGTGGTATGTGTTGAGGAGGTAGTTGATACTCTCTGTATTCTTAACAGGGATATAAATGAGGTTACCGTTGTGGGATGTTGCTGACCATCCGATTCGGCTGCTTCCTGTAGAGAGTGCTCCACAGTCGTTGAGCAGGTCGAAGAAGAGGCTGAAGTCTGGGTTTTCAGCCAGGATGTCGGATGTTGCCTTGTGTGATGTATAGAGTGGGTTGTTTACAACATATGACTTTCCGTTTTCCATGTTGTAAATCTGGGTTACGGTCTGTGGTGCGTTCTGCTCGAGCTGCCATCCGCCGGCTGCAACCATGCCACCTTCTACGTTGATTTCGCCATCTACCCAAACGTAGTTCTTACCCTTGGTCTGGTAGTAGTGCTTGTTCTTTTCGAGTGCTCCGATGACGATGATGTTGTCGAGGATGTCTTCGAGTCGGTCGTAAACCTGGTCGGAATTAGAGCTTCCGGTGATGGTTTGCAGTGAGTCGGTCTGAAGCCATGAGCCGTCGTCCTGCAGTTCGGCCTTGTAGATAGTGGCACGAATGCGTGCTGCGGCTGAACGTCCCTCTGGGTTGTAGGTGAATTTCCAGATATGGGTTTCAGACTGTCCGAGTGATACAGGGTCGATGTATGTGAGCATACCGTCGTTTACAGGAATGAAGAAGCTGTAGGTCGATACCATTGAGTTGAGGTAGGCGTCGAACTGGAGAACTTCGATTGCGTTGTAGATGACGCTCATTGCTTCTGTTACGAGTGCAGGGAAGAGCACTGAAGAGTAGCTTGTAGGCGAGAACACGCGGTTGGTCTGATATACGGCGCCGTTACAAGCGAGGAACACGCTGTCGAGGTCGGCAGTGGTGATTCCCATTACTCGTGCTGCGTCGTCGAGGATTGTATGGAACTTGGATGGCACTGAAGCTACGAACGACAGGAGCATGTTGTTGTTGATGAATGGTGCAACAACCTTGTTTGGAACGTTGTCCCATGAGCCGTAGTTGTCTTTCAGAACTTTACCGCCGCCGTTGTCCCACCAGTCTTGGATTGCTTCGTTGGTTGGAACGATCATACATCCCATGTCTTCCATCACCTCGTCGCGGTTGTTGTCGAGGATTGTACCTGGCTGGTAGCGGTTCCATCCTGGGTCGAACTTGAGGAGTGCATCGACTGCGTTGCGGTCTTTGTCGGTGTTACGCTCGGTTGATGTTGTTCCACGACTTGCGCTACCGCGTTTTGCGAAGTATGACTTCTGGAACACGGAGTCGAGCTGGAGGCCATAGATCTCGTTGTAACGACGTGTGAGGTCGAAATCGTAGAATGGTGCAGCAAAGCGCTCAACGAGTTCACTGAATTGTGAGAGTTGCGGTTTTGTGCGGATGACCTCGGCCATGTTGTCGAGTGGCAACATCACCTTATCTACCTTGTGGAGGAATCCGTTCTTACAGAAGATGTTTGCCTCGAGCACTTTGCAGTTGTTGACGAAAGCATCATCGCTCTTGTGTGTTCCTACCGGCAGGTTGTAGAGGTAGTCAACATCGTTTCCAGTAATCATGTTCTGCTCGAGGAAGCGCGGCAGGAAGTGAATCATTGGTGATGCACCGGAGCCGTCCTTGAACAGTACGATTGTGTCGTGATCCTGTGCGAGATTGGTCCAGTAGCTGGTTTGTGGCAGCTGTGGGTCGTCTGTGCGGAGCACGAGCACTGAGTCGTAGGTCTGGAGTGATGCTGTACGACGCATACACTCGCCTTCGATCGGGCCTTGTACGCTCGACATGAGGCTGATTGGATAAGGGTTGTCGATCATTGACGAGCGCAGGATGAGTTTCTTTTGCGCCAGTGTCAACTCTTCATACTTACTCACTCCCCATTGATTGTTCCGATAGAACGTTTCGAAGGCGTTGTCATCGGCAATGAACAGGGTTTTCGAACCTGTCTTCGAGAGGGTTTCCTTCTCGCCCAGGTCGTCAATTAACTGCAGGAAGTTCTTGTAGTTGCCTTGTTCGACCATGTAACCGTAGATGGTGTTCAGGCCTGTTGGCTGATCATCATCGAGGTTGTAGCCGTCCTTACAACCGTAGAACCCAAGAGCTGCAGCACACAAAGCACCTCCTACCAGAAGATGTTTGCGCAGTTTGTTACTCTGAAAGTTAAACAACATAAGTTTTTAGATTATTAATTTATTGAACTATTTAGTTTTTTCTGTCTCGTGTGGCATAACGGTTTTGGCTCGTCTGCCGGCCGGTATCGGAATGGGCTGATGTTCATCCTGATGTCGGACCTCGGGTTACGTAGGTTCTTTCAATCGTTGTTGTCTTTTTGTCCATGTGTAAAAGGTTTTGATTAAAGTATTTTTTAACTTAATTTTATCAAATGAGTTCGACATTAAAGCGGAAGCGGTAATAGTATTTGTCGGAATAGACAAGGAATACTGATGCTGTGCATTGTGAACCGCTTGCCGGACGTTCGATGTCGGCTGTGTATGCGAAGTCGAGTGTGGAGTCTGACCATGTGTAGCCTATCTTGCATTCGCTTTCACCCCATTTCACGGCTGTGCCGTCGAACATCATGTAGAATCCGTTGGATGATGTGAGAGTTGAGATCAGTTCTCCGGTTTTGATGTCGGTGCAGGTCATGAATTTCAAGTCGTTGACTGTTGCTCCGGCTGGGAATTTTGCCTGTATATCCTGTAGGTTGATTGATATTTTTTGTTTGTCGTAGGCATTGACTGTGCCGAGGTTGTAGGTGCGGCTTATGGTTTCTTCGCCTACCGACTGCATGTTGCGCCATGAGTAGAGCGACGGATCTACATTCATGTTTTCGTAGGTTCCGGCAGGGATGCAATCGATGCCGAAGTGTACTGTGACGGTGATGTAGGATGTCTGGCCTCCGATGGTTATTGAGTAGCGCATACGTGCTGTGTGTTGTTCGCCCGATCTGCAGTTGTCGGGATGGCATCCGTAGTTCCAGCTATACACGTTGCTGGTGGATGTGTTGCGTGGCTCAATGAATACGTGTGCGTTTCCACCCCAGTCCACCACATTGCCTGCTGCGTTATACCATGCGCCCCATGTGCCTTGGGCCGTGCTGTTACCGGTTGTGCCGTTGGAGTTGAGCGGGGTGAGGCTCACTCTTGCGTTGTTGATTTCGTTGTCGCTGAGTCCGAGCATTCCGGCCAGTGTTGACGGGTCGATCTCGATGTGGTCGGCTTGTGAGTAGTTGTCGGTCTGCGACATGTTGACATAGATGTCGAGGTTGGTGCCCGATATGTATGTGTTGAGTATTCCATATTTCAGGGTGCCGTCGTCGTCACCTTCTGTACCTGTCTGCGGATAGTTGTTGATGACACCGTCGAGATATGCTGTGCGGCCTTCGAGCCATGTGCGCATCTTTTCGATTTCGTCGGCAACGACGTATGAAACAGTCTGGCCGCCCCAGCCGCCCCAGCCCCAGCCGCCGCCGGATGTCTGGTAAGTGATTGGCCAGCGTTGCATGTCACGTGCGTATGCGCCCTGGCTGAGTTGGGCGATATAGAGTTCCATCTCGGTCCAGTTGCGTGTGAAGATGGAGTCTTTCACCGAATTCCACAAGGCCTTGAACTCGCGTGTGTAGCGGTCGGACTTGAACATGTCGGTGAAGTAGCGTGGAACGCCGCTGCGTGTGCCGCGACGATTGGCCGGGTCGGTACCGAGCAGGGAGATGCTGTAGCTGTCGAAGAAATGGTGGCCGGTGTACATGTCGCTCCAGTCGAAGTCAAAACCAGCATCCCAGTCCCAGAACGGGCCCATTGCCCATTTGCCATCGGCATCCTTATACATGAAGATGCTGCGCGGTGCTGCTATCTCGACATTGTAGGAATACTCCTGGAGCAGAGCCATGGTCATGAACGAACGCATGTCCATGAGCGAGTCGAGAGCATCGTAATCTGCATTGCTGATAACGGTCTCGAGCTGGGCAAGCAGTGTCTGGATGGAGTCTTTGGTCTGAGCATCGACATCATCCGGATACTTCACAGCCATCGGCATGTTATAAACTGACGACCAGAAGTTGTCGGTTGCATCGGGACTGAGACTCGGACCATCGTCGAGGTCCATTGCAAGCAGGATGCCACCATCGTCGGCAATATTCACACGGCTCTTGCCCTGCTCCACCTGCTCGGTGAGCTGATAGAGGCCGCGGTATTCGCCATCGAGGAAGAGCTCGACGTAGCGTGTGTGGTTGCAGAACGGCATACCCATCCAGCGTGCCACCTCAAACATGAATGTATTCATGAGGTCGGTCACGTCGCGATAGTTGGCCAGAAGCACCCAGTCCTTGTTTGAGTCGAGTCCGAGCATCTTGTGTTTCTTGTCGAGCTTAATGCGATAAGGCTTCTTGTCATACCACTCCCAGGTGGAGTTGCCACGTCCGCGGATACGGCCCGTACCCGAATACATGTTGTATCCGTTGCCGCCGTCGAGCGAAATGTAACAGTTCACATAGTCCTCTTTCGACTGAACTCCGACCGAACCGTCGGTTGTGATGTTGAGGGCATAGACCTGATACTTGTTGTGGGTCTGCTCTGCCTCTGGAAGCTCATCGGCAAACGTGATGCTGTCAACGCTCGACACGTTGAAAGACACATAGTTAGCCACACCATCCTGTTCATCCACACGATGAGCACGAAGCTCTTTGCCATTGGCAGAAAAATCAAAATGAGAGAAATGATCGGCTTCGTAAGGGAAACTCCATTCGAAGTCATAGTTGGATTCATGCACATTAACTTTCAACCACTCTTGTGCACAGGCAGAGCCGACCATCGCCATGGCCAGCATTAACGTAATGATTCTACTTGCAAGTGTCATTTTTCAATTCTTGTTAATAACCTGTGGTACCTTAGGTAATTCTAATCGGCTACAAACTTACGCATTTTTTTTGATATGACAACAACTTTTAACAAAAAAAAATCATTAGCCCTCTATTTTATTTATAAAATAGCTTAAATAAGTTTTAACAAACACTAAAATCGAAGCGATATCAGCGAATAAAGTCGGAGAAGTATTGAAGAAAAAAACAGAGAAATATGTTTATCCATAAACAGAGAAACGAGAGAATCCACAAACAAAGAAGAATGATTCAGGCAAACAGAGAAACAAGATTTCACAAACAGAGAAATGCGATTCCTACAAACAAAGAAGCATGATTTCAGAAACTGAGAAACAAGATTTCATAGACAGAGAAGCAAGATTATCCACAAATCTCGTACGACTCATTTTACATGAATTTTGTCTGCCGTACCCGAGACTGCGCACTCACACACCCGAGACTGCGCACTCGCACACCCGAGACTGCGCACTCACACACCCGAGGCTGCGCACTCACACACCCGAGACTGCGCACTCACACACCCGAGACTGCGCACTCACACGGCCACATTGATAAATCACGACTTCACACATCAAAAACTCATACACTTCACACATCGAAAACTCATACACTTCACACATCGAAAACTCATACACTTCACACATCGAAAACACATATACCGAACACACGACAAGCACCAGCGCGCCATATATCACGAGCCAATATATTCATGATCGATTGCCACCAAGACATAACATACTCCAAAACACCACACGCCACAAGCCCCTGCACGGTACGGACACAACAAAAAAACCGCGCCCCCTCACACGAGGGAACGCGGCTATCAGGTATTTATAGAATCGTTGGTCTTTATGCTTCCTCAGCAGCAGGTGCTGCTTCCTCAGCGGCAGGTGCTTCAGTTACTTCCTCAGCAACTTCAGCCTTTGGAGCCTCAGCCTTTGGAGCAGACTTGCGCGAGCGGCGGGTGCGAGTAGCCTTCTTCTCAGTCTTGGCCATGTTCTCGTCGAAATCGACCAACTCGATGAATGCCATATCAGCATCATCGCTTGCGCGCTTACCCAGCTTGATGATGCGGGTGTAACCGCCTGGACGGTTGCCTACCTTTGTGGCCACTGGGCCAAACAGCTCGGTGATGGCATACTTGTTCTGCAGGTAGCTGAACACAACACGACGAGAAGCCGTGGTGTCTTCCTTTGCCTTGGAAATGAGCGGCTCAACATATACACGGAGAGCCTTTGCCTTCTGGAGAGTCGTTGTGATACGCTTGTGCATAATCAGAGAAGTTGCCATATTCGACAACATTGCTGCCCTGTGAGAGGCAGTACGACTCAGGTGGTTGAATTTCTTATTGTGTCTCATCGTTGATTAATCTTTATCCAGTTTATACTTTGAAGTGTCGGTCCCGAATGTCAGGCCGTGCTTATCAAGCAGGTCATCAAGCTCTGTCAGCGACTTCTTTCCAAAATTACGGAACTTCAACAGCTCGCTCTTCTGGTATCTTACCAACTCGCCCAATGTATCTACATTGGCTGCCTTGAGACAGTTGAGTGCACGAACAGAGAGGTTCATGTCAGTAAGTTTTGTCTTAAGAAGCTGACGCATACGCAAAATCTCTTCATCAAATTCCTCACTACCATCCATCTCGTTGTTGTCGAGGGTTATCTTCTCATCTGAGAAGAGCATGAAATGATAAATCAGAATCTTGGCTGCCTCACGCAAGGCATCCTTTGGATGAATAGAGCCATCGGTGGTAATTTCAATCACCAGCTTGTCATAGTCGGTTTTTTGCTGAACACGATATGGCTCTACAGTGAATTTCACGTTGCGGATTGGGGTGTAAGTGGAGTCTATTGCAAGTTCATTGATTTCTTTACAATAAACACGATTTTCGTCAGACGGAACGTATCCACGACCCTTGTTAATGTTGAGTTCAATCTCCAGCGTTGCCTGCTGATCCAAATGGCAGATGACCAATTCAGGATTTAACACTCCAAATCCGCTGAGATACTTTGTGATATCACCAGCTTTGAACTCAGTGGAATTCTCAATGACTATGGAGACTTTCTCTGACTCCACATCATCGACCAGTTGCTTGAACCTTACTTGCTTCAGGTTCAAGATAATGTTGGTGACATCCTCTTTGACTCCCGGCACAGTAGCGAACTCGTGCTCAACACCAGCTATACGGATAGTGTTGATTGCGTAGCCCTCGAGCGAGGAAAGGAGAATGCGACGAAGAGAATTACCGATAGTAATTCCGAACCCTGGTTCCAAAGGACGGAATTCAAACTTTCCGTACTTGTCGTCGGACTCCAGCATTATTACTTTTTCAGGTTTTTGAAATGCTAATACCGCCATTGTTAATGTTTATTTAGAGTACAACTCGACTATCATCTGCTCTTTTATATTCTCTGGAATGTCTGCACGCTCAGGCATGTGCAAGAGCTTACCACCTTTGGCTTCTTCGTTCCATTCAATCCATGGATACTTGCTGTGGTTGAAACCAGCCAATGATGCTGCAATAACCTCAAGAGACTTTGCTTTTTCGCGAACTGCTACCAACTGTGATATGCTTGTGGCTTACCAACTGACGTGCAGCAGCGCGAGTAGGAGCTATACCAAGACGATAAACAACATTGTCGAGACGTGCTTCAAGCGACTGAAGGAGAACTTCACCGGTCACACCATCAGATGATGCTGCCTTCTCAAACAAGTTGCGGAACTGACGCTCCAAAACGCCGTATGTATATTTTGCCTTCTGCTTCTCTGCGAGCATGAGGCCATACTCTGACGACTTCTTGCGACGATTGTTTCCATGCTGACCAGCAGGATAGTTTCTCTTGGAAAGAACCTTGTCTGGTCCGAAAATTGCCTCTCCGAAACGACGAGAGATTCTTGATTTAGGGCCAATATATCTTGCCATATTAAATCTTTGTTTTGCGCACAACGAGGCGTGCAGCCGCAACAGCAGAAAGGAAATGATGCCGTCTAAAATACGCCATGATGTGCAATTTTTCTATTTATACTCTTCTTCTCTTTGGAGGACGGCAACCATTGTGTGGCAGTGGAGTGACATCGACAATCTCCGTCACCTCTATACCTGCACCATAGACACCACGAATGGCCGACTCGCGTCCGTTGCCCGGACCCTTAATATAAGCCGTCACCTTTCTCAGACCAAGATCGTATGCGACCTTTGCGCAATCCTGTGCTGCCATCTGAGCTGCGTAAGGGGTGTTCTTCTTCGAACCCCTGAAACCCATCTTACCGGCAGAAGACCAAGAAATGACTTGACCCTCGCTGTTTGCCAAGGTAACAATGATATTGTTGAACGATGAGTGAACGTGAAGCTGTCCCTGAGCACCGACCTTGACATTTCTTTTCTTAGCAGAAGTTGTTTTCTTTGCCATACCTGACTATTATTTAGTA
>CAMHPM010000014.1 GCA_946187025.1 uncultured Prevotellaceae bacterium | reverse complement strand
GGTGGTGGTCAACAAGGTTGACAAACCCAACTGCCGCCCGGAGGAAGTGTATGAAATGGTGTTCGACCTCATGTGCTCGCTCAATGCGACCGAAGACCAGCTCGACTTCCCTGTAGTCTATGGTTCGGCCAAGCAGGGCTGGATGGGCGAAGACTGGAAGACACCTACCACCGACATCACCTATCTGCTCGACACCATCATCGACACCATACCTGCACCGGAACGACTCGAGGGCACACCCCAGATGCTCATCACCAGCCTCGACTACAGCACCTACACCGGCCGTATAGCCGTGGGACGTGTACACCGTGGCACCCTGCGCTCGGGACAGAACATAACCATCTGCCACCGCGACGGCTCACAGGAGAAGACAAAGATAAAAGAGCTGCACACCTTCGAAGGCATGGGACACCGTGCAACCGACAGTGTGAGCAGTGGCGACATATGTGCAGTGATTGGCTTGTCGAACTTCGAGATAGGCGACACCATCTGCGACTTCGACACCCCTGAGGCTCTGCCGACGATATCGATCGACGAGCCGACCATGTCGATGCTCTTCACAATCAACAACTCACCGCTCTTTGGCAAGGAAGGCAAGTTCTGCACGTCACGGCACATACACGAGCGCCTGCAGCGTGAACTCGAGAAGAACCTTGCACTGAGGGTTGAGCAGAAAGAGGGAACGACCGACCAGTGGATTGTTTCGGGACGTGGAGTGCTCCACCTCTCGGTGCTTATCGAGACCATGCGCCGCGAAGGCTACGAACTGCAGGTCGGCCAGCCACAGGTCATCTTCAAGGAAATAGGGGGACAACGCTGTGAACCAATCGAGGAACTGACCATTAATGTTCCGCAGGAGTTTGCAAGCAAGATGATCGACATGGTGACACGCCGCAAGGGCGACATGTTGTCGATGGAGGCCCAGGACGACCGTGTGAACATAGAATTTGAGATACCGTCGCGTGGCATCATCGGACTTCGCACCAACGTGCTCACCGCCTCGCAGGGCGAAGCTATCATGGCCCACCGCTTCAAGAACTATCAGCCGTATAAGGGCGACATGGTGCGTCGTGTGAACGGAAGTATGATTGCACTCGAGAGCGGCACGGCATTTGCCTACGCAATCGACCACTTGCAGGACCGCGGCAAGTTTTTCATCTACCCGCAGGACACAGTCTATGCCGGACAAGTGGTTGGCGAACATGTACACGAAAACGACCTTGTGGTCAATGTGACCAAGGCCAAACAGCTGACCAACGTGCGTGCCTCGGGCACCGACGAGAAGGCGCATATCATCCCGCCTGTGCAGCTGTCGCTCGAGGAGGCTTTGGAATATATCAAGGCCGACGAATATGTGGAGGTGACTCCTAAGAGTATGCGAATACGTAAGATTGTGCTTGACCACAACGAGCGTAAGAAACTGAACAAGGAGAACTAATATTCCACCTTGTCTTCTTTCTCCTCCCATGCACGGAAGGCGGCAAGAGCTTGACTACGCATCATACCGTATGTAGGTATGGTGCGTTTTTCGTATGGCTTGGCTATTTCCTTATATATGAAATCATCGCCAAACCCAATCTTGTCGGCGTCTTTCTTGGTATTTCCATACCATATTCGCGACACCCCGGCCCAGTAGAGTGCGCTGAGGCACATGGGACATGGCTCGCACGATGTGTAGCACGTGCATCCGCTGAGTCGGAAGTCGCCGAGCTTGTGGCAAGCACTGCGGATGGCACTTACCTCGGCATGTGCCGTGGGGTCGTTGTTGGCCGTGACGCGGTTAACACCGGCAGCCACCACCTGGCCGTCCTTCACTATCACTGCTCCGAACGGACCGCCGCCGTTGGCTACGTTTTCTATACTCAGGTCGATTGCCATCTGCATGAATCGGCAATCGTCGGCTGTTGGTTGGTTCATAGTCTATTTGCGTTTTATATAGTCGTTGTAGATCTTGATGGCAAACACAATTGTGCTGCATGTGGTTGTTATGAAGTTGGTGATGACCAATGCCCACAAGATGTCGGGCTTGTGAAGCAAGCCTTGCAGCATGAAGAATGCGGCACCTATGGCCATCATGAGGAATGTGGGCAGTGCGATGCCCGAGGTATTGCGGGTACGTATGGTCTCGATGGCTTGTGGCAAATAGCCGAATACCATGCCGATGCTGGCTGCCCAGCCGCATATTTCATAGATGAGGCTTTGTTCTTCCATTGTATATTCTTATTCGGAATTATCTAATAAGATGAAATTAACGAGTAAATATTCTATGTACCCTTAAAATACATAGAGAATGTATTAAATAATACTATAATACAATTTTATATCCTATTCCAATTTGAATTACTTGATTTTTTGCTTGTGATTGGGCTTCTTTAAAAATAGATGTAATTCCAAAGTTATATCTGCAGTTCAAAGCAATATTATTTTTTTCATAAGTAACTCCGACAGGAATAGAAAAGTCAAATGTTTCTACAAATATATCCAATGATGATAATGAGCCCTTTACGGTTTGGCCAAGACCTTTTAACTTGTAATCTGCTTTAATGTTAAATGACGGTTGGATACCGAGATTTATAGATAGCCCTTTGATTATATAAATGTTTGCTAAGACTGGAATGTTTAGGTAATTTGTTTTATATATTAATGTATAAGGTTCTCCAATATATTGTCCTTCTTTTATATGACCTTTTTCCTTTGCTCCCTGAGGGGAGTATTGGATTTCACATGATAATCCAAGTCTTTGTGATATCTGATAGTCCAAGCAAAAACCTGCACCTATGCCTATTTGTGATTTGCATCCATCTTCATTGTAATTATGTATGTTAACAAATGTTTTTGGCATTATACTAAATGTACCGTTCTTTTGTTGAGCTGAAAGTGTACATGCTGACACAGCTAATAAAATTAATAATAGTTTTCTCATCTTTATTCAAATTTATTGTTATACAAAAATTATTTAATGATATTTATTTTACCGAATGATTTGTCATCATAAAATAGGATAACCTTTTTAAGGCTGTGCTGTAATGTGCTGCAAAGTTAGTAATAATTTTGTGAACAATGGCACTGTTTTTGAAAAAAATGATGGTTTTTGTATATGCGATGCCGGTATCCTGTTTTTTGTTGCGGTCGGGCTTGTTGCTGCGAGTGCGCAGTCGCAAGGTCGTGAGTCCGCACTCGCGAGGCCGAGAGTGCGCACTCATTTTTATGTGTTTCCTCCCGGAGGCTTTTGCGGTTTCAGTATGGGAAGGAGGTTAAAATGTGTGACGACGAGGTAAAATAGTTGTCTTTTAAGAAAATGACAACAGAATTTAAAAAAATGACAACGCGGGTGTGGCTTTTATTTTGTAAATTTGCGGCGTTCCCACACTTATGCGTGCTTATGTATATGCGTAGAATGAAAAAAGAGATGCCTGGGAGCAAATGTAGGAAAGATGGATGCAATTGCAGGAAAGATGGATATTCTTTAAGACAATAAACGATAAAACATAAATATTAACATCAAAAAAACAGAAACATTATGAAGAGATTTGCTTTTACTATCTTGACAATGTGTCTGACTGCATTGCCGATGATGGCACAGTCTGATGCCGAACTGATTGAAGCTGCGATGAAAACCGACATGGCATCGTGGTCGTTCCCATCAAGCACCGTTGAAATCGACGGTTTGCGCTATCACCTCTCCGACAACGGACTGGCTGAGTTCGTGTATTTCTTCAACACCGACGTGGCTCCGGAGACACTTACCATACCTGCCATCGTGGAGACAGACGGTAAGAAATATGTGGTGGTTTCGTGGTATGGTTCATACTACTACAATCAGAACAAAACCACCAAGATTGTGCTGCCTGAGTCGATGCGCTACATCAAGGAATATGCCTTCTACGGCTATCCCAATGTGAAGGAGGTGACCCTGCCTGCATCGGTCGAGAAGATTGACCGCTATGCATTCTCTGACTGGTCGAACCACACCATCCGTTTCAAAAGTGCAACCCCTCCAACGGTAACTGGCGAACTCACCAGCAACGGTTCGAACAGCCAGCGACTGAAAGTGTATGTACCGGCTGCTTCGTTCAAGGAGTATGTCATAGCCGACTATATCAAGAGCCAATGTGTGATATCCGACGACTGGAAGACCATCGGCGACGTGACCGTATCGGGTGTTGACAACGGTGAACTTGGATATATAGTTGTGGCCGATGCACTGCCTGAAATCCGCACATACGCACAAATCAACTCGCTCACCATCGCTTCGGGCACTATCAACGAAGACGACTGGTACCAGATACGCCAGATGCCAAACCTCGTACGACTCGACATCAGCGGACTCGATATAGCAGAAATCCCTGACGATGCACTCTACAACCGCTGGCAGATAGAGACCGTCATCCTGCCACCATCGCTCACCACCATCGGCAGCCGTGCTTTCTATTCTACAGGTGTGAAAGACCTCATCCTGCCCGATGCTCTCACTACATTCAATGGCAGCGAAAACTTCCGCAACTGCGACTCGCTCACCAGCATATCTATTCCTGACGGTGTGATATCGCTTCCAAGCAGCTGCCTGCGTGCATGTGACAACCTGCACCACGTGAAATTGCCGGCCAATCTTGCCAGCATGGGTTCCGACTGCTTCTACTACTCCGACCTCTACGAGGTTGACATACCAGGCACGTTGCAGACAATACCATACGAGGCATTCGAGTCGAACGTAAACCTGAAGACAGTAACCCTGCACGAAGGACTGGTTAACATCGGTCAGGAAGCATTCTACGGATGTGCCTCCATCGAGAAAATCACTTTGCCAAGCACCGTACGCTCTATCTCATCGTATGGATTCCAGTCGTGCTCAAAGCTTGCCGACGTAGAACTGAACGAAGGACTCGAAACAATCGAATACTATGCATTCTCAAACACTGCACTCACCGATGTAACCCTGCCAAGCACACTCATCAAAGCCACAGGATATCCATTCTCCAGCTGTCCGGGCATTACCCGCATCACAGCCAATTCACTCATTCCTCCAACAGTTGAGAATCAGGTCATAACCTCCAACGCCGGCAACATCGAGCTGCTTGTGCCGCTGTGGAGCTTCCAGGAATATATGACAACCCCTGGATGGCTTGAGTTCCAGAACCACCTGGGTATCATCACCGACAACCTGCCTGAGAATGTATATATCACCAAGGAGTTTGAGTTTGTGCTCCGTCCTGAAGACAATGTGGCCGACTACCATCCAAACGTACGTCTGCTCTACAACGACGAGTCGATCGACGACGGATTCGGACACACGAAGTACCAGCGTGGCAACCTCACCATCAGTTCGCGTTCAAAGCTGGCCATCAACGACTTCTCGATGCACATGTCGCCATTTGCCAAGTATTATGCCGACGAGAGCCGATTCTACAACAACTACAACTACGACTACGACAACTGGCGCACAATATATAATCCAAACTCACTCATCGTGAACGGAGAACTGCGTGCTGAGGACCAGACCATCAACCTCATGCTGCGCAACGACCTCTGGCAGTTCGTCAGCTTCCCGTTCGATGTCGAGATGAAGGACGTCATTCCGGTTGACCCGCTCACACAATGGGTAATCCGCGAATACTCGGGTGCTGAGCGCGCTGCACAAAACTTCGACAACACATGGCAGAGTATTCCGGCCGATGGTACGCTGCAGGCAGGACGTGGCTACATCATGAAGTGCTACAACAAAGACGCCAACAGTAACACACCGGTATTCTTCACCGTCACTGCACTGAAGAACTCGCTCAACCGTCAGAAACTCTTCACAAACGAAGATGTAAAGACACCGCTCGACGAATTTGAAAGCGAATTTGAGCAGAACCGCTCGTGGAACCTCATCGGCAACCCATACCCATCATACTTCGACACACGTTACCTCGAAACCGAGGCACCGTTCCTCATCTGGAACTCATACAACCAGAACTACGTGGCATTCAGCCCGGTTGACGACAACTACATCCTCAACCCAGGCGAGGCATTCTTCGTACAGCGCCCAGTGCAAGGTGGCGAGAACCTTACTTTCGGAAAGGGTGGACGTCAGACCTATCGTAACCCACGCGACCTGAAGGTGAACGAAGTGAAGCGCGAAGGACGTGCCATCAGGACCGACCGCTTCGTGTATAACATCACCCTGAGCGACGGCGAACTCACCGACCGCACCCGCGTGGTCTTCAACCCAGAGGCCAAGGCTGCCTACGAGTCGGGCCGTGATGCAGCCAAGATGTTTGCTATGAACGAAACACTGCCGCAGCTTTGGACCGAGAGTGCAGGTGTGCAATATGCAATCAACGAACGTCCGCAGGACAATGGCAACGTGCAACTTGCAGTCCGTATTGCCAAGGCAGGACTCCACACCATAGCACTTACTGCAGGCAGCGCAGCAGGCACCATCATCCTCACCGACACAAAGACTGGCATCACTACCGACCTCAGTCAGGGTGAATATACATTCTCTGCCGAGGAAGGCACCGCCAAGAACCGCTTCTACATCAGCATCAACCCGACCGACGCTACCGCCATCAACTCAGTTGACGGCCTCACCCCAGCTATCTCTGAAGGCGAGGGAGCTACATACAACGTAGCAGGTCAGCGAGTGGCCGACAGCTATCGCGGCATCGTGATTAAGAATGGAAAGAAAGTGTTGAACAAGTAAAACCACTTTTATGAGACGATATATTTTATATTCTATAATGGTGTTGTTCGCAGTCTGTGCTCAGGCTCAGACCGACGACTACAACCCCAACAACCCGCCCAACCCCGCATGGCCCGAGGATGCTGGCTCTGCGCTCTACACCGTGACGTGTGAAGCCATCCCAAACGGTGCGGGCAGTTTCGGCGGCGCACATGGTTACTCATATTCCGAAGGCAGTAAGGTATGGGTATATGCCTACAATCACAACGATTGCTACTTCCAGTGCTGGAAAGATGCTGAAGGCAACGAGCTCTCGAAAGAGACGTCGTACTCATTTACCATGCCGGCACACAATGTGAAGATATATGCCATCTACACCTATTCACCAGGCAACCCTGCACAGCCGCAGATGACAGGCGACTTCATGCTACGCATCAAGGCAGAGCCGGTTGCTGCTGCTACGTTCGATTTCACCAGCGGCAAAGTGAAGGAAGGTACGACCCGGAGCGTATATCCATACATCAACAGTGGATTCCGTCTCGTGGGATGGTTTGATGAAGATGACAACCTCGTGAGCGATCAGAAGAATCTGTCGTTCCTCATGCCAAGTCATCCTGCCACAATCACCGCCAAGTTTGTGTATGAGCCCGATGTTCCGTTCAATCCTGCAACCAACTTGTGGGACAGCGCTGCAGGCGAGATGATTGTCGATTTCTTCGATCCGAGCTCACTCAATTATACTATGCGCGGACTTTGCGGCAACAAGAGCGATGAATATGCAAAGGTGACACACCTCACAGTCGATGGACGGATGACATCTTCCGACTGGTACTTCACCGACTATTTCAAGAATCTGCTCTATGTTGACCTCAGTCGTGTGGACGGAGTGACCGAAGTGCCGTCCAACACATGGAGCGGAAATACCAACCTCGTCGAGGTGGAACTGCCTGAATGTATCACCAACATAGGCCGATATGCATTCCAGGATTGTAGCTCGCTGCAATACATCGACTGCTACGCACTTGTGCCGCCAACCGTCGGTACCAATGCTTTCGCGGGCATACCTGAAGGAACCATCATGTTCGTGCCCGAGCAGGTGGTCGAACTCTATCAGAAGGCCGACGGATGGAAAGACTTCACCATCTCGCCGTTGCGTAGCAAGTTCTGCACACTCGAAGTGACTGCACCCGATGCCGCAAATGCTGAATACATCGAGCTGGTGAATGCCAAGAGCGGACGCACATATCGCTACTACGTGCGTGGCAAGGAGTTCTTCTCGTTCCCTAACCTCATACGCAACACCACCTACAATGTCTATTTCAAGACCGACAAAGGAAAGGTACTGCTCAAGTCCGACCTCATCACCATGAACGAGGAACTGATTGAGGTTACAACGGAATCGGTTCCAAAGTGTGTGGCACAGGAAGTTCACTTGCAGAGCGTTCCAAACACCACATTGGCCATCAAGTCAGAGTGGCTCGATGCCGACAAGAATGTCATGACCGACTTCCCGTCGTGGTCGGAAGGACCGGCTGATCTCGTTCCCGGCGACATCGTGTATTTACATGCATGGATCGACGACCCTGCATCGCTTGTTGATTATCAGCCGCTCGATACCCTCATCGAATGTAAATATCCGTTCGATGCAGTGTCTGTCAGTCCTAAGTACCGCAATGTGCCACGCCTGGCAGTGCAGCTGGTTGACGATATAAAGCAAAAAGCCTACTCAGCCTATAGTGCCACACGCACCTTCATCTTTGCCAATCAAGACCCATTTGTCAAGAAATACACCAATAGCGACTTGACTGCGCTCGATGGAAGAGGTTCGTTCGATAATATCGGAGTCGAGGGCCAGATCGACTTTGTGGTCCCTGGCTATAATGCAGTGACAATAAACATCGACCCCGATGTGCTCATGCATCTCTACAGCAACCCGGCCGACATCGACAAGCTTGCCAACTTTGCTCCCGATGTGAAGCAGGCATCTACCTTTGTTGAAGACGGCCAGTCATATCTCCTGCTCACTGCCAGCATCACTCCTGCTACTGCAGTTGCAGAAATACCTGTCACGACTACATTCTTCAAAGCAGTCAATGCAGGCGAGGAACTGCTACCTGACGAAGGCTTGAAGGTAAATATCCCGTTCACCTACGATATTGTCAACACCACCACCAGTCAGGCTCTGAACACCTTCACGTCCGACAATGGTGTTATCAAGATAATGAGTGGTGCTAACAACGGCGACGAACTGAGCATTACAGCCCAGCTGCCAGCCGACTACAGTCAGTTGTATTATCTCGACCAACCTCAGCAGACACTGAAGGTGAGCACGGGCAACACGCCTTCGCTCAACTTGGTAGTGAGAGAGCGTCCTACCATCCATGCCCGCTTCCTTGTGACCGACAATGCAGAAGTGGTGTCCTACCTCTACGACAGCAAGGGCAACCTCGTGCCAGAAGCCAAGAAAGGTGTTGACTACCACATGTTCGACCCGAAGGATCTGATCATCAACACCGACAACGAGGTTGAACTCACATCCGAAGATCCCAACGCATTCCGGTTCCATGTGTTGCCTGGCACATACACTCTCATCACCATGGGCTACAGCAACTACTTCAGCCGCATTGCCGACCTCTCTCAGCTCGGCAGCCTCGGACTTCAGGAGGGTGTGGATTATGTTAAGAACACCATCGTTGTCGAGCCAAGCCGCAATGTGGAAGTGCGCAATGTGGTCGTTCCGTTCTTCGACGAGACCAAGTTCTACTACACAGGTAGCAGCACTGCGTTCAACGTGAACCGTCCGAACACTACTGTCGGCAACTACCTCACCTTCTCGGCACGCCTCGACTTCCGCGACGACGTGAAGGACCGCGTGAAGAACGTGCAGCTCCACATCCCCGACAATCCTGCACTACAGTTTGTCGAGGGTTCGCTCATGCAGGGCGGTAAACTCATCGACGAGGAACATACTGGCATGATACTTCACGAAGGTGGAAAGACTACAGTCCTTTTGGGCGACGACTATATGGATATCACCAAACTCATCAAATATTGCGTCATCCCGATTGAATACGGGAACTACAACGTAAATCCATATATCACCTTCCAGCTCGACGACGAGACCATCACCCAGCCTATCGGTACTGCATCGTTCACAGCCAACGCACTCACCATCTGGGCTCCGGCTCTCGTATCGACCAACATGGTCCACATCGACGGCAATGCACCTCGCAACTCACGTGTCGAGGTTTATGATAACGGATTCTGGATAGGCGAGACAACCAGCAACTCGGCTGGATATTGGTCGCTCGACACATGGCTCTATGTGCCTTACAACATGTCGATGCACAGTCTGTATGGCAAGGTTTATACTTCCGACGAGCAGACCTACACCACCGAATATCGTTTCGTGGAGTACAACGAAGATGCCATCCAGGCCAAGACCGTCGATATGACGTTCTTCAATCCGCTCGTAAACCGCACCATCGATGTCCTCTTCGACCTCGAGCGCAGCAAGGCGAGCGTGGGCAGCTACTCGTTTGCATCGGGCGTAGAGTTCGTCTTTACGGCCGACCTCACCAACAACAGCCCCGACAAGGTGCTCGGTTGCGACATCCGTGTTTTCACCAACAACCACGAGTGGATAACCCTGCCGGCACAATACATACCAAACCTCGACCGCTGGGTGGCTCATAGCAAGTTCACGGGCGAAACCATGCCAATCGGTGTACGTGTGGAAGTCGAGAGCGAAGCATCGCCAAAGATCGACCTCGATTATCTGCAGACACTGCAACCGCAGGTTGTCATCAATGCAAAGCCGCGCAACGACCAGTTTGCCAATGCTCCTGCACGCGATGCCCGTCCGCTTGCTGCCGATGCTCAGCCTGTCTCGTTCGATATCAGCCGCGGGGATGGCTCCGTATGGACCTACTTCTGTGCCGCCCCATCGAGCATCGACCTCAGTGCCTACCGGACCGATACCGTTGCGATGCCTACTACCGGCACCGACTCCATCTACATCTACTACAAGGCCGACGATTCGTTTGTCGTTGTAGGCGATATGGCCGATGCGCTGTGGGGCATGAACCTCAAGAGTGCAGCGCCGGGCGTCAAGTCGCGCATCTCGCAACAGCGTATCGAGATGTTCTCGATGAACGGACTGAAGGCAGTTATAGCCCGACTCAACGAACTGCTCAACATCATGGCAGCCGAAACTCCTGTGGTCGATCAGCGCTGGCTTGTGGCCATCTATCAGAACACGCTCAACCAACTGGGCATGTATCAAGGCCAAGAGTCTGACTATGCAAAACAAGAGGTTGAGCGCTGCGAGAAACTGCTTGACATCTATCAGAAGCTCATAGTCAACTGGGACAATCTGGCTGAAATCGTGCGCGAAGGCAACCAGCTCCTCTCGTATGCCAACTATGGCATTCGCGACGAGAACGACTGGCAACAGTTCTGCGACCGCATACTGCCATGCGACGGACTCGACGACCCGCAGGCACGTGCTCTCGCATGGCTCAGCGAGCGGCAGATGCGCATCCACGGATGGCGTTATATCGCTGCATTCGACCTCGTGACCAGCGCCCTGGAGGCTGCAACCCAGACCTACAGATACTGGAACAAGGAAGACCAGATGCTACTCTACTCTCAGCTCGCCGACAATATCGACCAGATATGTCTGGCTGCCAACTACATCACACACTTTGCTACAAACCTCTTCCTGCAAAACAAGGCAGAGTCGCGCATCTACCTGCGCCATGCAATGCGTGAGAAGAACTCTTACGTCAATTGCAACTACGACTTCACCGAGACCCTCCAGGCTAAGTGGGACTTCTCGCTGCCTTATCCGGTGGTCGAGCCTATCATCGACCCGTCGGGATATGTATATGAAGGTGTGTCGAGCAACCGCCTCGAGGGTGTCACCGCCACTGCATACTACAAGCATCGCTACGAAGACATGTATGGCGACCTGAAGGAAGACATCGTGAAGTGGGATGCTGAGAACTACGGACAGGAGAACCCGCTCATCACCGACGAGCAAGGCGAGTATGGATGGGATGTGCCTCAGGGCACTTGGCAGGTCAAGTTTGAGAAGGAAGGCTATGAGACCACCTACTCCGACTGGCTCCCTGTTCCGCCTCCACAGCTCGATGTCAATATCGGCATGAAGCAAGTGTCGCAGCCTTACGTAGTCAAGGCTCGTGCCTTCGAGAAGACAGGAAGTATCGACGGAGGAGTCGAAATCACGTTCGACAAGTATATGGACCCATCTACCCTCACCACCGAAAATATATATATAAAAGGTGTGAAGGGTGGGGCCGAGACCTTCATCGACGACCTCAACATCACCTTCCCTACGCTCGAGACCGCCATCGAGGGCAGCGACCAGCAATATACCACCAAGGTATATGTGGCAACCGACCAGCTCTCGCTCTACGACGAGGCATACATCATCATCTCCAGCCTGGTCGAGAGCTATGCGGGCATCCCGATGGCCTCTACCTTCCAGCAGAAGATTGAGGTGGAGAAGCGCCTAGAGAGCATTGCAACCGAACAGTCGCTCAACATCGCTTACGCCGATGCAACCACAGTGCGCATTGCAGCCCTGCCAACCGAGGCTGCTGCAGGCCGCAAGGTGCGTGTAAGCACCCAGTCGGCTAAGATAGCCAACATCGGAACCGACTCGTTGCAGGCCGTCACACTCACCCTCGACAGCGACGGACAGGCCGAGTTCACGCTCAACGGTGCACTCTATGGCACCACGGCACTCGACTTCGAAGTCATCGACGAGGATATCACAGCCCTCATGGCAGTCAGTGTGGTCGATGCAGCTATGCTTGAGGAGGTGAA
>CAMHPM010000013.1 GCA_946187025.1 uncultured Prevotellaceae bacterium | reverse complement strand
TCCCTGGACAGGGTGTCAGCATGTTCATTGAGGGTTTCCACTCAATCAATGCAACATCTCAGCCGCTCGTTGTGATCGACGGTGTTGTACACGACCAGATGTATTCATCTACAATGCTTCACAATGGTTACTACAACAACCTGCTCGAGGCACTCAGTATTGATGATATCTCCGACGTTAAGATTATGAAGAACGGAACTGCCATCTATGGTGCACAGGCTGCCAACGGTGTGATTCTCATCAGCACCAAGCGTAACACCTCGATGACTACCCGCATCGATGTAAACTTGAGTGCAGGAATCGAGACTCGTCCTTCAACCATCGACGTGATGGATGCCGACGAGTACCGTTCTTATGCTTCAGCTCTGCTCAAGACTGCAGGTAGTAAGCTCGAAGACTTCAAGTTCTTGAAGACCGACCCTAACTACTATTATTATAATATGTATCACAACAACACCGACTGGAAGGATGTTGCTTATCGTACGGCATTGAGCCAGAACTACAGCATCCACATTCAAGGTGGTGACGAAGTTGCAAACTACAACCTCTCTGTTGGATACATGAAGTCAGAGTCAACTCTGAAGAAGAACCACATGGATCGCTTCAACATCCGCTTCAACTCCGACATCGTGCTCACCGACAAGCTCACTACTCGTTTCGACGTAGCCTACTCCAACATCACACGTAACCTGCGCGACGATGGTCTTGCTGCAAAATTCCAGACCAATGCCATCTCTTCGCCAAACGTGCTGACACTCGTTAAGTCGCCATTCGTGGCACCTTACGACTTCGCTACCGACGGAACGATGTCAAGCTTCATCTCCGATGCCGACGACTATCTCTACGAGGCACTTGGCTCGAAGGCATCGGTTGCCAACCCGCTCGGTCTCCTCGTCTATGGCGACGGTCTGAACAAGAACCGTGTTGACAACACTACTGTTGACATCGTGGTGACTCCGGTATGGCACATCAACCGTGATATGACTATCCAGGAGCAGTTCAGCTACTCTTCACAGAATTTCGATGAGAACTACTATACAGCAATCGTCGGTATGCCAAACTACTATATCGAGGATATCGGTACAGTAACCAATACCGTTGGTTCAAACTTCTCAAAGCACCACTCTGTACAGAGCGACACTCGCTTCGACTGGGCTATTCCACTCGGTTCGCACCGTCTTGACTTCTTTGCCGGTGTTCGCTTCATGAGCGACACTTACAAGTCGTCTTACCTCTACTCATTCAGCACTGGTAACGATAAGACTCCTTCGCTCAGCAGCTCTACCGGTAAGCGTCGTGCCGACGGTGTCAACGACATCTGGAAATCGCTCTCATGGTATGGCAACCTCGACTACAACTACCGCGAGAAGTATTATCTCCAGGGACAGTTCGCCCTCCAGTCGTCTTCACGCTTCGGTAAGGATGCCAAGGCTGGTCTCAGCATGTTTGGTGTGACATGGGGATTCTTCCCTTCAATCCAGGGTTCATGGGTAATCAGCAGCGAAGACTGGTTCCATGCAAACAACACCGTCAATATGTTGAAACTCAATGCCGGCTTCGAGTCGGTAGGTAACGACTCTTACGACAACAATGCGGCATTCACTTACATGTCGAGCCGTCCGTTCCTGCGCGAGACAGCCGTAGGCCTTGGTATCACCAATATCGGTAACACCAAGCTGCGCTGGGAAACTACCAACCGCTTCAATGTAGGCTTCGAAGGCAACTTCTTTGCAAACCGCCTCAACCTCAAGTTCAACTACTTCACTGCCAAGACCAACAACCTCGTAACACTCGGAACGATTGCTTACGTCACAGGTATGAAGGACTATTGGACCAACGACGGCGCAATGAAGAACTCTGGTTTCGACGTTGCTGCAGAGGGTAAGATTGTCAACAACAAGAACTTCAAGTTCACCCTCGCCGCAAGCGTAGGCCACTATAAGAACAAAATCACCCAGCTGCCTGAGAATGTTCCATCGATTGAGAATTCACTCTATGGTGGAACAGTCCTCACAAAGGTAGGCAGCCCGCTTGGTCAGTTCTACGGATTCAAGACCGATGGTGTCTTCTCTTCAACCAGCGAGGCAAAAGCAGCCGATCTCGGCCAGCTCAACGAAGCAGGCAACAAGGTTAACTTCGGTGCCGGCGACATGAAGTTTGTCGATCAGAATGGCGATAAGCTCATCTCCGATGGTAGTGACGATATGCCAGACGACCGCGTAGTCATTGGCGATCCTAACCCAGATATCTATGGTAACATCAATGCCAACTTCTTCATCGGCAAGAACTGGAGCATAGGTCTCAACTTCAACTACAGCCTCGGCAACGATATCTACAACTATCAGCGTGCCATCAGCGAGGGTGGAAGTGCATTCCTCAACCAGACCACAGCGCTCAACCGCCGTTGGCTCACCGAGGGTCAGAAGACCGACATCCCACAGGCCGTGTTCAACGACCCAATGGGCAACAGCCGTTTCTCCGACCGTTGGATTGAGGATGGTTCTTACCTCAAACTCAAGAACGTGACCGTGGGCTACAAGCTCCCTATCACCAATGAGTACTTCCAGGGAATCACAATCTGGGCAGCAGCCAACAACCTGCTTACCTTCACCAAGTACCTCGGTACCGATCCTGAAGTATCGTGTGGCAATGCTTCGTTGCTCCAGGGCATCGATGCCGGCTACACAACCGCTGGTCGCAGTTTCACTCTTGGAGTTAAGATTAACTTGTAACAATACTCCCCGCATGTTGGTCCCACCCGCTGGGGTGGGGCCGGCAGGGATAACAAAACAGATAATATATGAAAACAAAATCAATTATATTCTCGGCTTTGCTCCTCGCTATGTTGGGAGCAGCCACCACATCGTGTGAAGACATGCTTGAGGTGGATGATGAGTTGCATACAACCAATCTTGCTCCTCAAGACACAGTCTATCAGATGTTCGGTATCATCAACCGCATTCAGAGCCTGGTTGACCGCACTGTCGTACTGGGTGAGTTGCGTGCCGACCTCATGGATGTTGACCCTGATGTTGCCAAGACATCGCTTCAGGAGGTGATGAACAATAACATCACAACCGATAACGAGTATAACAAGGCTGCCGACTATTATGCAGTAATCAATGCCTGCAACATCTATCTGGCCTATGTCGATTCCACCTATATGTCTCACAACCGTCTCTTCTTCGAGAAGGAAATACAGGCAGCAAAGGTGTTCCGCGCATGGACCTACCTCGAACTGGCAAAGATCTACGGCACTGTTCCGTTCATTCTCGACCCGGTTCTCTCGTCAGCCACTGCCGACGACATCCTGGCCAGCACTACCAACCGTGCCGACATGAACACAATCTGTACTTACTTCATCGAAGACCTCAAGCCATATGCTTCGAAGACCATCGACTCGCCTAACTATGCTACGGTAGGTGGATATGCAAGTACATCGTTCTTCATTCCGTCGCGCCTCATGTTGGCTGAACTCTATCTCTGGCGTGGCAGCTTCAACCGCAGCGATGCCGACTACCTCGAAGCTTGCCGCTACTATCACGACTACTTCTGCTACACAGGCAAGGAGATAACCACTGGTACTGCCCGCACTACTTGGAACAACCAGATGCTCTCCAGCCGTAGCGACAGCTATTCTACCTCGTTCGACGGCGATGCCATCACTATCATTCCGCTCGACACTTGTGCCTACGACGGAACATGGAGTGAGCTCTATGCCATCTTCAACTCGCAGTATGAGAATAGCTACTATGTGCCGGTATATCCATCGGAGCGCATCCGTGAAATCTCGCGCGAGCAGGTTTATTGCTACTACTCAGAAGTCAATGGCCGTCGCGACACAATCTACAGCACCCAGAAAGAAGAATGGGAAGACTCGCTCGAGAAGGGCGACCTCCGTCTCTCTGCAGTTTTCAATCGCTCGTATGTCAGCAACATGTACACCGACATCTATGCTCTGGAGCGTCAGCACATCATGAAGTTTGCAACCTCAACCGGAAACTCGGGTCCTGACACCAAGCTGCGTCGCCTCAACCTCTTCCGTCGCAACATCGTGTGGCTGCACTTTGCCGAGGCCCTCTGCCGTGCAGGATTCCCAATGACCGCATTCACCATCCTGAAGTATGGTCTCGACTACCGTACAATCCAGCTCTACGTTCCATCTGAGGAACTGACTCGCCTGCGCCAGGTCAGCACATTCTTCAATGGTAACCTCGCTTCATGGGACGATATGGCATTCATTTCTGAGCAGTCGTACAACGCATACGAAAACAATGTAAGCCGTGTAAACATGGTAGGTATCCACTCGCGTGGAAGTGGCGACAGCCGTTACAACGATCTCTACGATGTGCCACGCGACAGCGCACTGTGGGCTGTATCCGATTCACTCGATGATTTGATCGCTCACCTGACTAGTGTTTATAGCGACTTTAGCCGTAAATATGCTGTTCAAACAACTGTACATATTGACACTATATACGACGAGTATATTACAGGACATGTTGGCGAAAATGGCGAAATTGTTTGGGATACTCTCTACAATTATCGTTTAGTTGATGACTATATTAAAATAAGTTTCCCTGACACTATTTATGCTGCCGTTGCCGATGCGTTTGCCGATTCTGTGGCATTGTCAGTATTGGCATTCCCTGCTGATACCATGTCTTTGAAAGATATCTATCAAACGTATCTTAGTGTAAACAACCGTATTAACGACGAGTACATCGATGCCTACGACACAGCCTATGAACACGACTATCCATTGTGGCGTGATGCTGTAGAGAAGATGGTTCTCGACGAGGAAGCACTCGAAGGCATGTTCGAGGGTCAGCGTTTCTGGGACCTCATGCGCTGGGCTATGTACAAGGGCGACCGCGACTTCATTGCCCGCGAGGTTGCAAAGCGTAAGGGCTCGAACGAACACGACAGCCGTGCCGATGCACTCCTCGGTGGCAACTGGTATCTGCCACTGCCTAAGAGGTAACAAGGAGGTGTAGCACCAGCTACATCACATATATCGATAACGACGATGCCGCGACACTTATGCCGCGGCATCGTTGTTTTTTATCCGGATATGGTGTTATTTCCGCATAACTGGCTAATGACCGATTTGGGATTAATGTTTACTTACGTCTCTGCGACTCCGCACTCTCAGCCTTGCGACTCCGCACTCAAAAAATAAAGGGAAGTTAAAGAGAAGTGAAAGGGAAGTGAAATAGAAGTTAAAGGGACGAAACTAACCCCTAACTCCATGGACTTATGTCCCCAACTCCATGAGTTTTCGGGTGCTTTCGCTCCCGATACGGTGTGAAGTAGTGTGTATTGTGACAAAATGCAATGTTTTACGACAGATTTCTGTCTTTTTATTTTGCTGTTTGCTGGAAATGATGTAAATTTGCACACGAAATCAATGTGATATGACAAACAACATCAACATCATCGGCCTAATTCTCGCACTACGACTTAGAAAGCTCGGAGTGAGAGAGGCCGCGTGTTAATGGGTAAACCGACATTCAGTATTGGAAAACAATAATTGACCACAACCCGATAAGCCTTTCTTGCTCCGAGCGAGAGAGGCGTTTTTTTAATAAGTAGTATATAATATAAAATAACATCATAATACATGGACAGACTTTACATTTTCGACACCACCCTGCGCGACGGCGAGCAGGTGCCAGGGTGTCAGCTCAACACAGTGGAGAAGATACAGGTGGCCAAGCAGCTGGAGATGCTGGGGGTTGATGTGATCGAAGCCGGATTCCCCGTATCGAGTCCGGGCGACTACAACTCGGTCATCGAGATATCCAAGGCCGTGACATGGCCCACCATCTGTGCCCTCACACGTGCCGTGGAGAAGGATATCGACGTGGCGGTCGAGGCCCTGCGATTTGCCAAACACAAGCGCATACACACCGGTATCGGCACCAGCGACCCACACATCAAGTATAAGTTTAATGCCACGCGCGAGGAAATCATCGAGCGTGCCGTGGCTGCTGTGAAGTATGCACGACGCTTTGTTGACGACGTGGAGTTCTATGCCGAAGATGCCGGACGCACCGAAAACGAATATCTGGCACAGGTCATCGAGGCCGTCATCAAGGCCGGAGCCACCGTGGTCAACATACCCGACACCACCGGCTACTGCCTGCCTGCCGAGTATGGCGAGAAGATAAAGTATCTGGTTGACCACGTCGATGGCATCGACCGTGCAATCATATCCACCCACTGCCACAACGACCTCGGCATGGCTACGGCCAACACCATGAGCGGCATCATCAACGGCGCACGGCAGGTGGAGGTGACCATCAACGGAATCGGCGAACGTGCTGGAAACACATCACTCGAAGAGGTGGCCATGATACTGAAATGCCACAAAGGACTCGGCATCGAAACCAACATCAACACCACCAAGATATACCCTACGAGCCGCATGGTGTCGAGCCTGATGAACATGCCGGTGCAGCCCAACAAAGCCATCGTGGGCAAGAACGCATTCGCACACTCCTCGGGCATACATCAGGATGGAGTGCTGAAAAACGTGCAGACCTACGAAATCATCGACCCTCACGACGTGGGAATCGACGACAACTCGATAGTGCTGACAGCACGCAGCGGACGTGCCGCACTGAAAAACCGTCTGGCAGTGCTCGGCGTGAAACTCGAGAAAGAGAAGCTCGACAAGGTGTATGAAGACTTCCTGCGCCTGGCCGACAAGAAGAAAGACATCAACGACGACGACATCCTCGTACTGGCCGGAGTGGATCGCACCGCCAACCACCGCATCAAGATGGAATACCTGCAAGTGACCAGCGGCGTGGGCGTGAAGGCCGTGGCAAGCCTCGGTCTCAACATAGCCGGCGAACACTTCGAGGCATGTGCCAGCGGCAACGGACCGGTCGATGCCGCCATCAAGGCCCTCAAGAAGATTGTGAACCGACAGATGACCCTCCGCGAATTCACCATACAAGCCATCAGCCGCGGATCAGACGATGTGGGCAAGGTACACATGCAGGTGGAATACGACAACCAAACCTACTACGGATTCGGTGCCAACACCGACATCATAGCCGCCAGCGTCGAAGCATACATCGACTGCATCAATAAGTTTAAGGATTAAAGAAGACGGACCAGACCCTCTCCCCAGCCCTCCCCCTGATTACATAGCCGACTTTATATGTTTGGATAAAAAACTTATTATTGAGGTGGATGGCGGATACCATTTCCTTCCTGATCAGATGGAGGAGGACCGGATAAGGTCGGAGATAATTGAACGTCATGGCTTCACCATCGTCCGTTTCACCAACGAACAGGTATTGTATGATACCGCCACAACAATTAACAACATAAAACACACATTAAACCATATAAATATGAGCATACAACAGAATACATGCGGTAGCCCTCTCCCCATAAAGGGGGAGATGTCCGAAGGACAGAGAGGGTCTGCATCGACCAATACATGCGGTAGCCCTCTCCCCATAAAGGGGGAGATGTCCGAAGTACAGAGAGGGTCCACCCTTTTTGACAAAATATGGGATGCACATGTGGTGCAGCAAATAGAGGACGGACCGACACAACTCTACATCGACCGTCTGTATGCACACGAGGTGACAAGCCCACAGGCGTTCGACACACTCAGAGATAAAGGCATCGGTGTGTTCCGCCCCGACCACGTGGTTGCAATGCCCGACCACAACACACCAAGCGACCAACAGGAACGAATCGACGACCCGATTGGCCGCAAGCAGGTAGAGACCCTCAAACGCAACTGCGAAGAGTTCGGCATCCGACACTTCGCTATGGGCACCAAAGATAACGGCATCATACATGTCGTAGGACCCGAGAAAGCACTCTCGCTGCCAGGCATGACCATCGTCTGTGGCGACTCTCACACCAGCACACACGGCGCGGTGGGAGCCATTGCAATGGGCATCGGCACCAGCGAGGTGGCACAAGTGCTCGCTTCGCAATGCATCCTGCAGTCGAAACCAAAGACCATGCGCATCAACATCGAGGGCGAGCTGCAGCCAGGAGTCACCGCCAAGGACGTGGCACTCTACATCATGGCGCAGATGACCACATCGGGTGCAACAGGCTATGCAGTCGAATATGCAGGCTCGGCCATACGCAACATGTCGATGGAAGGCCGTCTCACACTCAGCAACCTCAGCATCGAGATGGGAAGCCGTGCCGGACTCATTGCCCCCGACGACACCACATTCGCCTACCTCAAGGGTCGCGAATATGCACCCAAGGGCGAGGCATGGGACAAGGCAGTGGACCAGTGGCGCAAGCTGAAAAGCGACCCCGATGCCGTGTTCGACAAAGAGGTCACCTATCGTGCCGAAGACATTGCACCACGCATCACCTACGGAACCAATCCGGGTGCCGGCATCGCTGTCGATGAGGCTATACCTACACTCGACCAGATTGACGAAACGGAACGTCCGCAGTTCCTGTCGCAGCTCGACTACATGCAGTTCCGTCCGGGTCAGCGACTCGAAGGCACACCGGTCGATTACGTATTCCTCGGAGCATGTACCAACGGACGCATCGAAGACTTCCGTGCCTTTGCATCGGTCGTGAAAGGAAAGAAGAAGGCCGACGGGGTAGTGGCATGGCTCGTGCCAGGCTCGTGGCTCGTGCGCCAGCAAATCATCGACGAGGGAATCGACAAGACACTCGAGGCAGCAGGCTTCGAACTGCGCCTGCCATCGTGCTCGGCATGTCTGGCTATGAACCCCGACAAAGTGCCGGCAGGCAAACTCGCCATATCGACCAGCAACCGCAACTTCGTGGGACGCCAGGGACCGGGCGCACGCACCATCCTTGCAAGCCCGCTCACAGTGGCTGCCAGCGCAATAACAGGAGTAGTAACCGACCCAAGAAAGATATAAAACGACTATGGAACATCTGAAAATACATACAGTAGAGTCAACTTGCATTCCAATCACGCTACCTGGCCAGCACATCGCGCGACCCTAAGTTCTTCGGCGATGCCTTCATGCACGACCTGCGCTACACGGCCGACGGACAGCCCGTAGCCGACTTTGTGATGAACCAACCCGACTATTGCGAAGCACCACACGAAGGCGTACACCAAATCATCGTTGGCGGACAGAACTGGGGTTCCGGTTCCAGTCGTGAACATGCCGCGTGGGCCATTGCCGGATACGGAGTGCGTGTGGTCATCTCGTCGAGTTTTGCCGACATACATCGCAACAACCTGCTCAACTGTTTCGTGCTGCCGGTCATCGTCAGCCGCGACTTCCAGCAGGAACTGTTCGACACCATAGCTGCCAACCCGCAGGCCAAGGTGAAGGTTGACCTACCAAACCAGACGGTCACCAACCTCACCACCGCCCACTCCGAACACTTCGACATCAACTCCTACAAGAAGCACTGCCTCCTCAACGGATTCGACGACATCGACTTCCTCTTGAGCAACAAAGAGAAGATAGAAGAGTATGAGGAAGGTTGAAGTGATGGACACCACCCTGCGCGATGGTGAGCAGACCAACGGTGTGTCGTTTGTGCCGCACGAGAAACTCATTGTGGCACGTATGCTGCTGCAGGATTTGCATGTCGATCGCATCGAGGTGGCATCGGCCCGTGTGTCGGACGGCGAACGTGAGGCTGTGACCAACATCTGCCGATGGGCCAACATGGCCGGCATGATAGACAGGGTGGAAGTGCTGGGATTCGTCGATGGACATACGTCGGTCGATTGGATCAATGGCTGCGGATGCAGCACCATGAACCTGCTGTGTAAGGGTTCGGAGCGACACTGCACCTATCAGCTCAAGAAGACTCTCGACCAGCATCTGGCCGACATACGTCGGGTCATCGAGTATGCTGGCTCGCTTGGTATTGCGGTCAACATCTATCTCGAAGACTGGAGCAACGGCATGAAAGACAGCCCCGACTATGTGCATCGCATGGTCAGCGCTCTGGCCGATACGCCGATACGTCGGTTCATGTTGCCCGACACCTTGGGAGTGCTCAATCCGGTGCAGACAGCTGAATATATCCGCACCATGGTGGAGTGGTTCCCCGACCTCCATTTCGACTTCCATGCTCACAACGACTACGACCTCGCTACGTCGAACGTTCTGGCGGCAGTGATGAACGGCTGCCGTGGTGTACACACATCGGTTAACGGACTTGGCGAACGTGCCGGCAATGCACCACTGAGCAGTGTGCAGGCCATACTGAAGGACCAACTGCAGGTAGCTACCAACATCAACGAAGAGAAGCTCGTCGAGGTAAGCCGCCTCATTGCCAGCTACTCGGGTATTGCCATCCCGTCGAACAAACCGATAATCGGCGAGAATGTGTTCACTCAGGTGGCAGGCGTACATGCCGACGGCGACAACAAGATGGGCCTTTATCAGAACGACCTCCTGCCCGAGCGTTTCGGACGCAAACGCGAGTACGCACTTGGGAAAAACAGCGGTAAGGCCAATATACAGAAAAACCTTGAGGAACTGGGCCTGCAGCTCACACCCGAACAGGCACGACGTGTCACCGACCGCATCATCGAACTGGGCGACAAGAAACAGATAGTGACTCAGGAGGACTTGCCGTATATCGTGAGCGATGTGCTGAAGCATAGCGTGGTGAACGAACACGTGAAACTGCTGAGCTACATGGTCAGTACGGCCTATGGCCTCAAACCGATGGCCAGCGTGAAGCTTGAAGTCGATAACGAGGTGTTTGAAGAGTCGGCTATGGGCGATGGTATGTACGATGCATTCGTGCGAGCTGTGCGCCACATCTATCGCGATCGCCTCGGACGGCAGTTCCCATGGCTCACCAACTATGTGGTAAGCATTCCGCCTGGCGGACGCACCGATGCTCTCGTGCAGACCACCATCACATGGACATACAACGAAAAGACATATCGCACCCATGCACTCGATGCCGACCAAACCGAAGCCGCCATCAAAGCAACAATAAAGATGCTCAATTTGATTTAACATTATTCCAACATTTCATCCTTTCATTTAGAATATGGTATTACGTATCGCAGTACTCGCGGGCGATGGTATAGGCCCCGAGATTATGGAACAGGGAGTGGCAGTGATGACTGCCGTGTGTGAGAAATTCGGACACAGCGTGTCGTATAAGGAAGCACTGTGTGGTGCGCACGCCATCGATGAGGTGGGCGACCCATTCCCTGAAGAGACCTTCCAGACATGTATGGAGGCCGATGCCGTGCTGTTTGCATCGGTGGGCGACCCTAAGTTCGACAACAACCCAAATGCGAAGGTGCGCCCTGAGCAAGGTCTGCTCGCCATGCGCAAGAAGCTCGGACTCTTTGCCAACATACGTCCGGTCGAGACCTTCGACTGCCTCATACACAAGTCGCCGCTCAAAGACGAACTGGTGCGCGGTGCCGATTTTATCTGCATCCGCGAACTGACCGGAGGCATGTATTTCGGTGAGAAGAAGGAGGGCACCGATGTGGCCTACGACACCAACTACTACACCCGTCACGAGGTGGAGCGCATACTGCGTGTGGCATACCAGTATGCCATGCAGCGCCGTAAGCACCTCACTGTTGTCGATAAGGCCAATGTGCTTGCATCGAGCCGTCTGTGGAGGGCCGTGGCACAAGAGATGGCACCAGAGTATCCGGAGGTTGTGACCGACTACATGTATGTGGACAATGCAGCCATGCGCATGATTCAGGAGCCTACCTTCTTTGATGTGATGGTGACCGAGAACACCTTCGGCGACATCCTCACCGACGAGGGTTCGTGCATCACCGGCTCTATGGGTCTGCTCCCGTCGGCCAGCACTGGCGAGCATACACCGGTGTTCGAACCAATCCACGGCTCGTGGCCGCAAGCCAAAGGGCTGAACATTGCCAACCCGTTGGCACAGATACTGTCGGTAGCAATGCTCTTCGAATACTTCAACCTGAAGGAAGAAGGTGCGCTCATACGCCAGGCAGTAAACGCCAGCCTCGACCAGAACGTGCGCACGCCTGAAATTCAAGTCGAAGGTGGAGCACGATACGGCACACGCGAGGTAGGGCAGTGGATTGTAGATTATATCAAGAAAGCGTAAGGATTATCCTTATTCCCATCTTTATAAATCGGTCATCAGGATTTGTGATAACTACAACCCTGATGACCGATTTGGGTTAAATAAAAACTATATCAGTTTGTTATACTGAACGTCAGTTGTTCTTTTTCCTGATACCGTTTTCAAAGTCCAATAAGCGGAAGGTAACAGGCAAA
Source organism: uncultured Prevotellaceae bacterium (assembly GCA_946187025.1). Classification (GTDB taxonomy): domain Bacteria; phylum Bacteroidota; class Bacteroidia; order Bacteroidales; family Bacteroidaceae; genus Colivivens. The sequence goes on along the minus strand of CAMHPM010000013.1, from coordinate 785 downwards.
CGGTATCGGCAGCGCACTTTTTTACATACAATCTCCCAGGGCCCATCCTTTTCGATTATGGCATCCGGATCTTTAAGGCCTTCTTTCCCGAGGTCCTTTTTCCCAGGTTCCCATGCTGGCATACTCATTATACAATCTAATGCAATCTGGTTGAAGGAAGGATGTGGGCTCCTGTCTACTTTCACATCTTCAATCCATCCATGTTCGTTGACCACGAAATCAACTATAACTAGTCCTTGGGCCGACTCTTTTAGTGCCTCTTCGGGATAGACGGAGCAATAGTTATCCACATACCTCTTTATTAATGCGTAATCGCCACCTTTGAATTCAGGCAGGATAGCTATGACATCGTAGGTCTCTTGCGCAGCCTTTCCTGCCCAGTATGCGGCTTTTTGCTGATCTTTTTGTGTGCCTTCCGAATAGTACTCGGCAAGTGCTTTCTGTGCGTGTCGGATGCCTTGCTCAGCTGCCTTCTCATAATATTCAATAGCCTTGGATTCGTCCGTCTTCACACCAAGTCCTTTCTGGTAACATTCGGCCAGACAGTCGTAGGCACGTGCATCGCCCTCCTGGGCAGATTGACTGAAATACTCGAAGGCTCGTTCCATATTGCCTTCCTGCCTGGCGTGTAATCCTTGCACATAGTGCTCTCCTGCTTTGTTTTGTGCTGTGGCCGGAATCGGTAGGAACATCGAAACAAGAAGTAGAACGGCGATGATGCTTGTGGTTTTCACAGTAAATACACATGCGAACATGTTACTCTGTTCTTTTTTCTGCTTCATAGT
>CAMHPM010000012.1 GCA_946187025.1 uncultured Prevotellaceae bacterium | reverse complement strand
GTATGAATACAATCCCGACACATTCGAACCTACCGAATACTCGTTCCTCATGGGTCATGTGTATATTTCGGCCCATGTGTTGCACAACAAGCTCAACGAGGCAGGCGTGAAAAACCAGGAGACCATACGCATAGTGCATTGTGTGCTGGCACATCATGGCGAAAAGGAGTTTGGCAGCCCCGTGGTGCCATGCACCCAGGAAGCCGTCGTCGTGAGCCATCTTGACAACCTCTCGGCCAAGACAAACATCGTGAGCGAGTCGGCTAATATGGAGAAGAATTTTGCACTCGGAACAACCATAGTGAAATGATACGACCGCTCTATATCTGCATTGTCGGCATCCTGACACTGGTGTGCCGGCAAGCCGTGGCACAGAAGTGGACGGTGGAAGCCGAGGACCGTGCATCGACCGTGAAGTGGACCGATGGCACAGCCGACATCGTGTCACCGCGCGGGCTCACCCTGTGGTGTGCCGACCGCATGGAGGGCAATACGGTCATAGAATACGAAGCCCGGATCATTCCCGACACACGATTCCTCAACCCCGACGGGACAGAGCGAGTGAGCGACCTCAACTGCTTCTGGATGGCAAAGCGGCGAGGGGGATACGGCGCGAAGTTTGAAAACAACTATGCCAACACGCTCTACTACCTGGGATACGGTGGCAACAGCAACACCACCACCCGGTTCCGTCGCTACAACGGCGATGGGCGTGGCGTGTCGCAACCCAACTTCCGTCCGGCCATACTCAACGAATACACCGACACGGAACACCTGCTGAAACCAAACCATTGGTATAAAATCAGGCTGGAACAGACCGACGGACATGCACGATGCTACATCGACGGCCGGCTCCTCGTCGATTATACCGACCCCGTGCCGCTCACGTCGGGATATTTTGCCTTCCGCACCACGGCTGCACATGCACAGTTGCGCAACTTCAGCTACACCTGTCGCCACACCGACGACGAACCCATCGTGCTGCGATGGATTGGTGGGAGCGGACAAGGCTGCACAACCTTCGGAGTGCCCTTTGCCCGTGGCGAGGTAAATGTGGCGCAGTTCCGGCTCACTACCGACAAGGGGCAGAACCTCGACTACGACACCTGGACACTGGCCCGCTGGCCCGACGGCAGCATCAAGTGGCTGGCATTTGCAACCCGGGTGCCACAAGGCACCGACTCATGCCTGCTCACCAAGGCACGCACCACCAAACCGATCGACCCCGTGTTTGCCGACCTGCCGCCAATCAGCGTGACACTCAACAACCGCGAATGCCGCCTGCAAAGCATGGAGGTGGAACGTAGCGGCAAGGTGAGACGCACACTCAAGCTCGATTTCGGCAACATCACCATTCGTGCATATCAATACACAGGCAGCCGCGAAGTGAAACTCGTGAGCACGCTCATGGTCGATTCCACCCTCGAACACGACGGCCTGTCCGAACTCTCGCTCCATGTGAAGGTGCCGATGCACGGACCGTCCTATCAGCGATATGTCGATTTCGGAGAACAGCACATGGACGTGCAGCCGCTGCTGGCACGACGATTCATCAACCTGCAGTGGATGGACCCTTCGACCCGCCAGACATTGAAAAACCTGGCCGAGTGGGACGGATTCCGCCTCACGCAGCTGTCGCCACACGGATTCAGCATCCGCAAACGAGCCACTGACCGCTCGCCGTGGATAGGCACCATCGAAGGCCTTCAACACGACGGGACAGTGACAGTGGGCGACAGCACGGGCAACATGTCGTTCCTCATTCGCGACTTCTGGCAGTCATACCCGGCAAGCATACAAGTGGATGATGCACGGTCAGACACCGCCACAGTCACACTCAGCCTCTACTCGCCGCTGGCCGAGACATTCTCGTTCGAACACTACGACACGGTGGCACACACCCTCGAGGCTGCATACGAAGACATACAGCCAGGCATGAGCCGCGCAATAGGCATTGCACGCACATCGACCATCATCATCAATCCCGAGAGTCGCTCGACGCTGGTGTGTACACCCGAATATCTGCATCGCAAGCGCGCATTCGGCATCTGGAGCCTGCCGGTTATGGAGAGCCGTCGCGACACGATAGTTGAGAACACACTGGCGAAAATCATGCAATTCTATCGTGAAGAGATACGCCGCAACAACTGGTACGGCTTCTTCAACTACGGCGATGTGATGCACGCCTACGATGCCTCACGCAACGAATGGCGATATGATGTAGGCGGATATGCGTGGGACAACACCGAACTCGGTACACCGGCCATGCTCTGGTATCAGTTCCTGCGCACCGGCGACGCCGACGTGTGGACCATGGCCGAGGCAATGACACGCCATTGCAGCGAGGTCGATTCCTACCACTTCGGGCCGTTTGCCGGAACCGGGTCGCGCCACAACGTGAGCCACTGGGGGTGCGGAGCCAAGGAGGCACGGGTGAGCGAAGCATTCTGGAACCAGTTCTACTATTACCTCACAGCCGACGAACGTGTGGGCGACATCATGCACGAGGTGGCCGAGGCCGACACGCTGCTCTACACACTCGACCCTATGCGCCTGGCACAACCGCGCGGACAGTACCCGTGTACGGCTCCTGCACGACTGCGCATCGGACCAGACTGGCTGGCATACGCCGGCAACTGGTTCTTTGAATACGAGCGGACGGGCAACAAGAAATACTACGACAAACTCATGGCCGGCATGACAAGCATTGCCAACCTGCCACACGGACTCATGACCGGGCCGCTCGCCTTGGGATACGACCCCGCTACGGGCATCATCACATCCGAGGCCGACACGTCGCTCGTGGTCACCAATCACCTCATGACCATCATGGGAGGCTTTGAGACGGTGAACGAGATGGAGCCGTACATCGACCATCCGCAGTTCTTTGCCGCATGGACCGACCATGCATTGAAATATCACAGCCAGAAACGCAACCAGTTTCTCGTGCCGCGACTCAAGGCATACGCCGGATGGCGCCTCGGACACTCACAGCTGAAGCGCGAGGCATGGAACGACCTGCTCAACAACATTCCGCTACGCAACCGAACCATGGTGTGGACCAACGACTGCGCTACATGGACACTTGATGCAATATTCCTCAAAGAAACCATAAACCAATGATGAAACGATTTCTAATACTATCACTGCTGCCACTCATTGTGGCATGCACATCGAATGTGACTGCAACCGACGAAGAGCAGACCGATGCCAACACACCGCTACACCTCCTGCGCCCCGACTACGATACACCCTACGTCATTCCGCAGGCCGACAGTGTGAAGGCTGTGATGGATCGCATACTGAACTACGTTGATACCACCACATTCATGCAACTCGACGAAAGCGGCAAACAACTCAAGCGGGGCACATTCCGACTTACGTCCTACGAATGGGGTGTGACCTACTCGGCCATGCTGCGTGCAGGCGAGGTGACAGGCGACGAAGCATATACACGTTACGCAACCGACCGTATGACATATCTGGCAAAACTCGCACCACAGTTCAGCGAACGCCTCCGACAGGGTGAAGATATCGACCCGCTCATGCGACAGGTGGTGGCACCAGCTGCGCTCGACGACTGTGGAGCCATCTGCTCGGCCATGATAAAGTCGGGACTGCCCGAACTACAGTCACAAGTCGAGACCTACTACGACTATATCGCAAATCATCAGTACCGATACACCGACGGACAGTTTGCACGACTGCGGCCGGTGAAGAACACCGTGTGGCTCGACGATATGTTCATGGGCATTCCGGCACTGGCCTTGCATGGCAACTGGCAGGAAGCCGAACGGCAGTTCCGCCTGTTCCACGACAAGATGTGGGTGCCGTCGGTGGGACTCTACCGACACGGATGGGTGCCAGCAGCAAATGCCGATACCCACGATGCCTTCCATCCATCGTTCTTCTGGGCACGAGCCAACGGATGGGCATTGCTCACTGCCTGCGAACTGCTCGATGTACAGCAGTCGGACTACATCATGCAGTGTTTCCTCGACCAGCTGCACGGACTGCTGCCGCTGCAACATCAGACAGGAGCATGGCATCAGCTGCTCGACCGTCAGGACACCTACCTCGAGACCTCGTGCACAGCCATCTATTGCTATTGCCTGGCTCATGCCATCAACTGCGGATGGATAGATGCCGAGACATACGGAGCACAGGCTCTGCTGGCCTGGAACTATGTAAGCAGCAAGGTGAACGAACTGGGACAGGTTGAGGGTACATGTGTAGGAACCGGCCTCGCATTCGACCCCGCATTCTATGCCTACCGCCCTGTGAGCAAGTTTGCAGCCCATGGCTACGGACCGACCATATGGGCAGGAGCCGAGATATACCGCCTGGTCAGCACACATCACATCAAGATGAACGACAGCGCCATACACTTCTATCCGACTGATCCCGGAGAGACAGAACCGATATTCTATGTAGAATAATTTCACATAATAATAAACAATAATGAGACTACAATTATCTTCAATCATGATTGCTGCCTGTATGCTGGTAACCACCGCATCGGCACAATCAACCGCCCCAAAGGTCGAGACCAACACCTTTGTGGCACGCGGTTCCACAGCTGCACTTGTGCGCAGCACCGTCAAGGGTGCCGGCATACGCGAAGAAGGAGTATGCTATGCAACCCACCGCACACCTACTATCGACGATGAGAAAACTATCAAGTACTTCGAACGACGCGGAAAACTCTTCCACCTGTCGCAACTCACACCAGCCACCGTCTATTACCTCAGGGCCTACGCCATAGGTGCTGATGGTGCCGTGGGGTATGGCAACGAGGTGAAGATTGTCACCCTGCCACGGGGCAACACAGCCTATACCTACAATGCCAACGATGCAACAGCCGACCAGACACGTCGCATCCGGGCAGCACTCGATGAGGCCGTACAGCTCTACAACGACTGGCAGGGACTGCGTGGACTCCACATCACATGCAACTACAGCGCAGGCACCCCTACGGCCGACTGCTCCTATGGAGGATGGATGCGTATGGGAGCCAACGCAAGCTACCAACGCACCGGCACCATACTGCACGAAACCAACCATGCCGTGGGAGTGGGCACAACATCGATGTGGAACAACAACGCCAACCTCAGGGCCGACGTCTCGCGTGGCATCTGGCTCGGAGAGCGTGCCAACCTCATGATACGGTTCCTCGAAAACGACGAGTCGGTATCAGTCACAGGCGACAACACCCACATGTGGGCCACAGGCGGAAGCCCACTGGCATACGGAATCAACGGCGCACACGAAGATAGTGGCGACCCACTGCTCTATATCGGCAATGTGCTCATCACACACGCACTTCATGAAGACGGACTCACCCCCACCAACAGCTACGACAACGGATACCCATATTACAGCGTAGATGTCGAAGACAGCACGAAATACTACATCAAGGGAGTGACCGAACAGACGGGAGTGTTCACATCCTACGTTGCACAGGGTGCAGGCAGTTCAGTCGTGCTTTCCACAACACCCAACGACTCAGCCGCATGGTACGTCAAGTTTAATGCCAATGAAGGCAAATACATCTTCCGGAATGTAGCCACCGGCCGCTATCTCACACACACCACATCCAACTTCAACGATGTGCTGCGCGCCAACATAACCAACACCCCGGGCAGTCAGCAACTCTTCCAGCTCATGCCTACACGCCACGACCTCACCGTCGGCCGCCCATGGAGCAGCTACACCGCCCGTCCGCTCAACTTCCTGTTCGAGACTTGGAACGGCATGACCGCCTCCGCCTCCCGCCTGTCGCCCGTCGCAGCCGACCTCTCCGACGGCGCAACGACACAACACTGGTTCCTGCTGTCAGAAGACGAGATGCACACCTTTGAAGCAATGGTAGAAGCACTAACCGTGAAAAGCATGAGCGTAGGCGGCGAAGAGTTCCAGCAATTCAACGCATCACGCCATGAATACTACGTCGGTATGCCCGACTCAACCACAGCCGACGAACTGACCGTCACCCTCTCACTTAGCGAAGACTTCGCAGGCACCGCCGAGATAGAACAAGCAACAAGCTTCCCCGGCACGGCAAAAGTAGCCATCGTTGCAGCCGACGGTACCACCACCGCCACCTACACCCTCCACTTCCTGCCAAGCATCGTGGCCGGATGGGACGGACAGAACACAACAGGCACCGCCAGCAAACCATCGGCATGGGGATGGACCACGACCAGTACATCGGCCATCGTGTGGGGCAATGCAAACGGCATGAACACACACTATATGGATCCTGGAAAAGGCAGCACGGCAAAATACGAAAACTACACATTCGACGGCCGTCCGTACAACATGCATCGAATGCTTATGTTCTACTACCTTGCAGCCAACGACACCTACACCTACACCTTCACCGGACTGCAACCATCCACAACCTACATCGTCAACTTTGGCATAGCATGGCATCAGACCGAGAGCAACCAGCCGCCAACAGTCGTTGCCAACATCCACTCTGCCGATGCAGATGTAAACGTGCCGATAAACATCGACATGCCAGCCACGGCACAGCGGCTCACACCCGTCACGGCACGCTTCACAACACCCGCAGACATCAATGCCGACACACCGTGCACCTTCAATATCTCGTGTCCCGAGCTCAAGACAAAAATAGTCATTGCCGACTTCTGTGTCGCCGTCCTGCAACAAGGTGAGCCACAGCTTGCACTCGACGTAAATGCCGACGGAAGCATCGACACACAGGATGTACTGCTCATCTACCGATACATGCAGTCACCCGACGACAACCCTTCTGCCTACGATGTAAATACCGATGGCAGCGTCGATACACAGGATGTGCTGCTCATCTACAATTACATACAAGCAAACTGAAATATACGAGGCAAAACAGAAAGAGCCATCCGGATATCTGCATCACCGGATGGCTCTTTTTGTTAACCCAAATCGGTCATTAGCGTTTTGATGATTTCAGTTTTATTTTTAAGCAGTTTTTTTGCGGCATTGAAGGAGTAATGGGGGTCCATTATGACTGAAAGGCCGTGAAAAAGATGTTAAAAAGAAAGTCATGAAAGCACGAAACAGTCTAATGACCGATTTGGGTTTAACTCTAATGCCTGATTGGCGTAAAGTAATTTTTTTATCTTTGCTTGAATCTATATGTGATTGTACCGTCTTCTGTAGCTTGTCCGACCGAGAATGTGGAACGTCGAGCAGCAGCTACAGCGGCATTGCGTAGTGCAACCGATGTGGTCGTCGCACTCTTCACGGCAGCCGATGTGACGGCTCCTGATGCATTGACGGTGATGGCCACGATTACTGTGCCCTCACTTGTCGGGTCATCGTAGGATGGGCGGACGAGCATCTTCACTGTGCGTGAACCCACTTGGGCCGATGCGGTGCCTGTTCCTCCCGCTCCTGTGGTGCTGCCGGTGTTGCTATTGCCTTGGGGGTTGCCTTGGTTTCCTTCGCCCTGGCTGGCTCCGCTGCTGCCGTTGTTGCCACCGGTGCCGAATGCTCCGCCTACCTTGCTGCTGATTGCTGCGCGGCGTGCTGCTTCTTCTTCAGCTTTCTTTCGTGCTGCTTCTTCTTCAGCTTTCTTTCGTGCGGCTTCAGCTTCAGCCTTCTTTCGTGCTGCTTCAGCTTCGGCTTTCTTTCGTGCAGCTTCTTCCTCGGCTTTCTTTCGTGCAGCTTCAGCTTCGGCTTTCTTTCGTGCGGCTTCTTCCTCGGCTCGCCGACGTGCGTTTTCCTCTGCTGCCTTGTTGCGCAGTTCTTCTTCGCGTCGTTTGCGTGCTTCCTCTGCTGCTATCGAGCGTTCTTCGTCCTGTGTTATTGTGTTGGCAGTTGTTGAAGGTACCGGTGGTTGGTTGGGCTCTTGCGGTTCTGGCATCGCAGGTTCGGGTTCAGGTTCGTCTTGCTGTTCCTCGGCATCGACCTGTGCACTCTCATCGTCGGGCAGACCGTTGAGGTCTTCGCCAGCTGCATCTTCTACGTTGCCGAGCAGTACGGGCACACCGTCATCTCGATTCTCAGGCTCGGCCAGGTGCAGTGTGACGAACATGAGAATGATTAACAGCGCGAGGTGTACAACCAGGGTTGTGATGGTTGCTATGGCTTTTCGTTTCTTTTCTGAATCCATAGTGTGGAGTGTTATTGCTCAGGTGGACGTGTGGCAAGTACCATCTTGAAGTGGTTTTCGTTGGCGAGGTTGAGCACTTCTACGATATTGCGGTAGGGCACTGACTCGTCGGCATATAGCGAGATGAACATCTCGGTGGAGTCGGTGCGTGCTGCGGCTATCTGTTCGGGCAGTTGGTCGAGTGTGGTGGGTTGTTCGTCGCCTGTACCTATTCCCAGGTAGATGTTGAGATCTTTGTCGATGACGACGTGCGACACGGCCTTTACGGTCGATTGCTTCTTGCTCTGTGGCAGCAGCACTTTGATGGCGTTGGGTGCTACCATGGTGCTGGTTATCATGAAGAAGATGAGCAGCAGGAAGATGATGTCGGTCATCGACGACATGGAGAATGTGGGCGATATTTTGGTTCTACGTTTGAGTGCCATAGGCTATTCGTTGATGAGGTCCATGAATGCCATTGATTCGCGTTCGATTTCGTTGACCACTCCATCTACTTTTGCTACGAGGTAGTTGTAGGCGAAGAGTGCGATGATTCCTACGATGAGTCCGCCGACAGTTGTGACCATTGCCTGGTATATTCCGCTTGAGAGCATACTGATGTCGAGGTTTCCGCCTGCATTTGACATTTGCCAGAATGCTTCGACCATGCCTATCACCGTACCGAGGAATCCAATCATGGGTGCTCCGCTGGCGATGGTGGCGAGCACTGGCAGGCGTTTTTCGAGCAGTGCGACCTCGAGGTTGCCTGAGTTTTCGATGGCGGCTTGTATCTCGGGAGCAGGGCGTCCGATGCGGCTGATGCCGCGTTCGATGATGCGTGCTGTTGTGGTGTTGGTCACGCGGCAGTAGTTGATGGCGCTACGGATGTCGTTGTTTTTTACATAGTCGCGTATGCGGTCCATGAAGAGTTTATCGACGCGTCCGGCACCGCGTATGGCGATGAATCGCTCGGTGAAGATATAGACGGCCACGATGGAGAGCAGGGCGAGTACGACCATAATCCATCCACCTTGTTTTGCCAGTTCGAGGATGCTTAGTTCTTGCATAGTTGTTTGTATTGTTTTATGGTTTCTTTTAGTCCGAGGTATAGTGCGTCGCAGATGAGTGCGTGGCCTATGCTCACTTCAGCCACCGATGGTATGATTTTGAGGAAGTATCCGAGGTTTTCGAGGCTGAGGTCGTGACCTGCATTGATGTCGAGTCCGCAGCCGGCTGCCACTCGTGCTGTCTCGGCAAAGGGTTGTATGGCCTTGGCCGGGTCGGCGGGGTAGTTGGTGGCGTAGGGCTCGGTGTAGAGCTCGATGCGGTCGGTGCCTGTGCGTGCTGCATATTCGGCCATCACTGGTTGAGCATCGATGAATATGGATGTGCGTATTCCGCAGGCTTTGAATTCGGCCACGATGTCGGTGAGCAGTTGCAGGTTGGTCTTTGTGTCCCAGCCGGAGTTGGATGTGATTTGCTCGGGCGAGTCGGGCACGAGAGTCACTTGTGTAGGTCTCACGCTGCACACCAAGTCGATGAATCGGCGCGATGGGTAGCCTTCGATGTTGAATTCGGTTGTGAGTCGCGGTTTGAGGTCGTGTACGTCCTGATAGCGTATGTGCCGCTCGTCGGGACGGGGATGCACTGTGATGCCGTCGGCTCCGAAACGCTCGCAGTCGAGTGCCACGCTCACTACATTGGGGCGGTTGCCTCCGCGAGCGTTGCGCAGTGTTGCCACTTTGTTTATGTTAACGCTTAACTTTGTCATGTCTCTTGCGTGTTTTTGCATTCGTTTCGGCTTTTAATTGCCTGTTTGCAATTGCCGATTATCAATTAATTCGTATCTTTGTGGCGCAAAATTAACTAAAAAAAACGAGCCGACGACGTTTGTTAAGATTATTTAGCATAAAAAAGATTAAAAATGTGTATGGACAACGATAAATTTAAGATTGCGCTGTTTGGAAATCTCTATCAGGAGAAGAAGTCGATGGCTGTACAGAAGTTAGTATCGGTGGCCTCGGCTCTCGGTGCGGAAATCGTGATACCTCGTGCGTTTCATGATTTCCTGATGCAGCGATTGCAGATTCAGATGCCCGAATGTAGTGTCGTCGATTCTGACTTCGACGCCGATGTGGTTGTCTGTATGGGTGGCGACGGTACGTTTCTCGATGTGGCCAGCCGTGTCGGTGCCAAGCAGATTCCGATACTTGGTATCAACACAGGTCGTCTGGGCTTCCTGGCAAACTTCGCACCCGATGACATCGAGACCATCCTGCCGCGTGTGGTTGCGGGCGACTACCGGGTCGAGGCTCGCAGTGTGATTACCCTCGAATGTGATGAGCAGGAACTGCAGGGACCCCCACATGCCCTAAACGAGATAGCAATCCTGAAACACGACATATCGGCCATGATCACCATACATACATCGGTCAATGGTGAATACCTCACCACCTATCAGGCCGACGGACTAATCGTCGGTACCCCTACAGGCTCTACGGCCTATTCGCTGAGTGTGGGCGGACCTATTGTCGTACCAGGGATGCACGCCATGACCCTGACACCAGTTGCACCTCACAGCCTTAATGTACGACCCATCATGCTCGACGACAGTTCGACGGTCGATTTGTGTGTTGAAAGCCGCAGCGGCAGTTTCCTCGTCTCGCTCGACGGGCGCAGTGCCAGCTATCGCGACAACATACACCTCCACATACGTAAAGCACCATACGTGGTGAATGTCATAACCCATCCCGACCATACATTCTTCTCCACATTGAGGCAGAAGATGATGTGGGGAGCAGATGTGAGACAATGAAACTAAACAAGACGAAACATACTACACGCACCATAGTGGCATGGCTGTGGAGCCACCACAAAGGATGCAGGTTGCAGGCAGTGACCAATGTTGTGGTCGGACTCGTGCAAGTAGCTCTGGGCCTGCTGGGTGTCGAGTTCCTGCGCCAGCTCACCGACATCGCTACCGGTAAGCAGGAGGGTCATCTGCTCATCATGGCTGCAGCATATGTTCTGGTCATGACCGGTGATTTCCTGTGCAACGTGTGTCATACCTGGATTTCGGCTGTGCTCGGAGTGCGTAGCCAAAACTTGATGCAGCAGCAGTTCTTCGAGCGACTGCTCAAAGGCAGGTGGAGTGGCATCGAACGCTATCACAGCGGTGATGTGATGAACCGCCTCTTTGGTGATGTGAACGACATCGTGAACCTCATGACCGAGGTCCTGCCATTCATCGTCATCATCACCGTGCAGTTTGTCGCCTCGTTTGTCTATCTCCTCTTCATGGATGCCACACTTGCATACATCGTAATCATATGCGCGCCGATATTCCTGTTGCTCAGCAAACTCTATTTCCGCAAGATGCGTCGCATTGTACGTAAGGTGAAAGACAGCAACAGCGCAGTCCAATCCATTATTCAGGAAAGCATACAACACAAGATGGTAATCAAGGTGATGGAGATGGCCGACGAGATGGTACATCGTCTCGACCGCCGGCAGTCGCTCCTGCACTGGCAAATCAAGACACGTGCACGCCTGTCTATCCTCACCCGCACCATCGTCTTCATCGGCTTCCGCGGCGGAGCAATCGTAGCCCTTATCTATGGCCTCATGCAGGTACACGAAGGAGCTGTGACCGTGGGTGTCTTGCTGGCATTCACCCAACTCATCAACAAGATACAGCATCCGTTGCTCGACCTCGGTCGCATACTGCCCACACTTGTCAACAGCCTCACTTCATCTGAACGTCTGATGGAACTCGAAGCCCTGCCGCTCGAGGACGAAAGCATCATCGCCGGTCCTGCATCATCGGCTGGTGCTATGGGTGGAGGTGTCGCTGTGAGTTTCTCCGACGTTACTTATAGTTATAGTGCAGGTGGACGTAAGGTGCTCGACGGCTTCAGCCACACCTTCGAGCGCGGTTCGTTCACCGCAATATTAGGTGAGACGGGTGCTGGCAAGACCACTCTGCTGCGACTCATGCTCTCGCTGGTCGAACCGCAGTCGGGCTGCATCACACCGCGCCTGCCACGATCTGCATTCTCCTACGTTCCGCAAGGTAATACATTGTTCTCGGGCTCGATACGCGAAAACCTGCGATTTGGCAATCCACATGCAACTACCGCCCAGATGTACGAAGCACTACACATCGCAGGAGCTGACTTTGTAGCCGATCTGCCACATGGTCTCGACACTCTTTGCGGCGAGTCGGGTGGCGGCTTGTCGGAAGGACAGGCACAACGCATAGCCATAGCACGAGCTATACTTCGCCCATGCAGCATACTGTTGCTCGACGAAGCTACGTCGGCCCTCGACGTTGAGACCGAACAGCGAGTGCTCACCAACATCAAGCAACACTATTCCGATATAACCATCATCTTCGTAACCCACCGCCTCAGTGCCGTCGATTTTGCAACTGAGCAGATACACATGCAGCGCCAGTGTTAAAGAGAATTGGGTATAATAAGAATTGACAAAACTTAAAAAACACACGGAGGTGATGGCGCCTCCGTGTGTTTTTATGTGTGTGTTCTGTCCTATTCACCGTGTTTTTTTTATGTGTGTGTTTCCACTTCTATTCTTCTATGATTTCTTTGAAATACTTCCATGGTGTTGCGGCTTTATATGCATCGGCCGAACCTACGGGAACGTATAGGGTGATATAATCTATTCTCAGTTGGAAACTGCCTTCGATTGAAGTCTGCGGCGGTGTTTTGCTTTGGATATGCATTGATTCCAGATTGCAACCCGAAAAAGCTTTGTAGCCGATTGTTTTTACACTATTGGGTATGGTGACTGATTTGAGGCTTGTGCAGTCCCAGAAAACCGCTTCTTTTATAGATGTCACGCTGTTTGGTATGGTGACTGATGTGAGGCTTGTGGAATTCCAAAAAGCCCCATTTCCGATGTCTGTCACACTGTTTGGAATGGTGATTGATGTGAGGCCTGTATAGCCGAAAGCGCAAATCCCAATTGTTGTCACGCTGTTTGGAATGGTGATGGAGGTAAGTCCTGTGCAGC
>CAMHPM010000011.1 GCA_946187025.1 uncultured Prevotellaceae bacterium | reverse complement strand
GGGTCGAATGCGTTGTTGACGATTGCCGACGTGTAATCCACAGGATTGTCTTCTGATGCCTGGTCGCCACCCATCTTCACAGCCACTGCAGCTGCATTGACATCGCTTATTGCCTGTTCGGCCTCGGCTGTGTTGTATGAGCGGTCGTTGTAAGCATTTTGTGCCGACGCCAACACATCGCGGGCAGTTGCCATGGCTGAAGCGCTGGCATCGGTGGCGGCATTGATTGCATCGTCGAGAGCACGGATAGCAATTGCGAGGTTGGCATAGGTATTGGTTCCTTCGTCAACAGCCTCCATTGCTGCCTTGAGGCCTATAAGCACATCGTAGGCATCATCAGGCTGCTGGGTTGCATCGATTGCACTGCGCAGGGCATCCAGTTCGGCTGTGCCACAGTAGTTGGCGAGCAATGCCTCAGCCACAGGTGTGGTCTGCTGGATGACGGTATTGAGCACTTCTTCGTTCTTTGCACGGAAAGTGAGGCGTACACCGCCTGCCCACAACTCGCAGTTCTCGACCGAGCGCACCTTGTTGGTGATGCCGATACGCATGGTACCGTCGGTTACAAGTCCATATACGGTCACAGGGAAGAGGTGGTCGGCAAATGCCGTAGAGGCCTCGTCGGCCGAATTGAGTTGAAGTCCTTCGACGCTCTGTCCTGATGGCAGACGGGTCTCGTAGCTGTTGATATAAGCATAGGCTTTTGCTACGGCTTCATTCTCGTCGGTGTAGTCGCCGCCCGGACGGAATGCAGCCTGCAGGGTCATCTCGTAGAGTCCGTTCTGCAATCCTGTGAGCTGCTGATATACGTCGCACACCATATTGTGAGCATCTACAACCGGGAACACGTCGGTGTTGCCTGCCGGCCATACTGGTCCCACAGCCGATGTCCATCCACCAGGCTGGGCGAAGTCAGGATTCTTGAGCAGTTCCGTGCAGTCGTCGCCATCACTCATGCCCGATGCAACTGCATCGCTGAGCAGTTGTGTGAGGTATGCAGTCTCGGCCTTGATGCCTTCCACGTTCAGGTTACCGTTTTGCATGATATAGAGCGAACCGCCATTGCCGTTGAATTTACCAGCCTCTGGCTCGCTGTCTTCCATGAGGTAGTCGGCCAGGATGTTTGCCTGGTCTGAGCCGTTGCTCATTGCGCTGAGCCAATCTTCGGCCTCGCCAATGACAGCCACATAGGCATCGTAGGCATCAAGACTGAGCTGGAGCTGCTCTGCGGCATCCTTGAAAGCGGCAACAGCTGCTGCTATGTTCTTGCCGTATTCGTCGGCCGGACACTCGTCGGCCATCGCTGCGTCCAAAGCGTCCTTGGCTTTGAGGTAGGCTGCATATTCGGCTCTGCCATAGAACTCAAAATCGTCGCCATCTTCGATGTATCCCTTATAGTCAAACGTAGAGGCAATTACCTGGTTTGCGATGAAGTTGTAGGACGAGTGGTCGCCTCCCATGTAGTAGAGGTTTACGTTGTCGAGGCCAACCCAGTTTGGACCTTGCTGGTCGATGCGAAGTCCGAATTCGAGTGTACCGTCGGTCACGATCGTATATACATCGGTCTCCTCGTCAATCTTGATTTGGGTAGATTCGATAAGAGTCTTGTCGGTACCTGCATAGAGATATGTGTCGCCGGTTACGTTGGCAAAGGCCAGTGCATTGAACCGGTATGCACCGTTAGGCAAGTCGGATAGCTTGGCATACACGCGGCCAGTACCGAATGCCGCACCACTCCAGTTTTCGAGGTGGTTGCCGGTTACATTGTAGTCGGCGGCGTTGTTGCCGTTCGTGGCCTGTTTGTTCTGTGCCAGCGTAGCCATAGTCCACCCGGTTGTCTGGCCGTTGGTGAATGTCTGCTCCACACTGCCCAGCACGCCGAGCATCTCAAACGGTCTTTCCACAGATGCAGCTTCGAAGTTGGCCTTGTTTATGGCATCATTGAGTGTGGCGGTGGCAGCCTCGAGTGCCTCGACGCTCGAAGTGGTGTCGGCATATACCTTCTGTGCTGCCTGCAGTGCACCGGCAGGAAGTCCGTCGGTTTGCTGAGCAACGGCAATCTTAGCAGCAAGTGCCTCGGCGGCAAAATATTGTTTCATGGCCGAGGTGTAAGCCTGGTAATCGGCAGGACTTACAAAATACCATGTAGTCAGGAAACCGTCGTAAGCATAACCGTCGGCCTCGGTATATGTCTCGGGGTCGGTAAGATACAACCGTGTGTCGTTCTGTTCAGGTATGACACCGAGATAGGTGTCGGGATAGAGCGACGGCTTGAACTCGCTGTTCAGTTCGGAGAGCGAAATGCGGTATTGGTCGTTACCCAAACTGACGAATGTGAAGAGGTCGTCGCCAGTGTTGGTACCGCTTTCGTCAACCCAAACGCCGTTCACGCCCAAGATGTAGAGCGGCAGGAAGGTATCGGAACCATCGGCTGCATTGGTTATCTGATATGAATTGGCATCGTCAGCCGATGCAACCAAAACCACGCGGTGACCGCTTGTCACATTGTAGCTGGCACGAGTACCATATTCGTTGGCACCAACGAAGAATGCCTCGACGCCGGGATTGTAGAGATAGAGTTCTGCACCTACGCTCATCTTTGCCGGAGCCGGTGCCGAAGGTTTTGACCACTGGGCAGATGCCGACAAAGCAGTTGTCAGTGTCAGAAGAATTAGTAATAGTTTGTTTCTCATAAATGGAATAATTAGTTAATTGTAATAAATATGTAGTTATTTAACTTTTGTAATTTGTAAATTACTGACATCCGAAACTTGAATGCAGTAATAATCACTTCTTAATCCTCAGAACCGGCATGATGTTATTGAGCGGGTTGTCGGGCAGGGTGACGATAAGTGCATCGGCGTTGCGCGTGAAGTCGACCTTTCCATGTCCCAGCAGTTCCACTTTGTTGATTTTGCCTGCAAAGTGCTTTGAGCCCTCAGCCAGCGCACGTACCTTGATGGTATGGTCTTTAGGCCATGCAAGTGCGCTTACATAGAGGTAGCGCTCGGTTTGTGTGAATCGGATTTCGTCGCTGCCGGCACGTGTGTATTGTCCGTCGTTGAATCCCTGGTTGTTGATCTTGATGTCGGCATCGGCTATCGGGCCTTCGCCGAAGATGGTCCACGGACGTGTTCCCACGATGCTTTCCTTGTTTATCTTCATCCATGCACCGAACTCATGCAGTATGGCGAGTTCCTTCTCGTCGGGAGTTCCGTCGGCACGCAGTGGTACGTTGAGCAACATGTTGCCGTTCTTCGACACAATATCGACGAGCAGCTTGGCAACGGTCGATGCACTCTTGTAGCCACCACGCTGATAGACCGATGTGTTGTAGTGCCAGTCGCCAAGGCAGTTGCAGCATTGCCAAGGGCGAGGCATGATTTTGTTTGGTGCCCCGCGCTCCACATCCCACACGAGTGCATCCTTCTGGTCTTCGTCGAGTATCTTGCCAAACACCACGGCTTGGGTCTTGCCTCCGTGCTGAGCAGCGCTGTGGTTGTACATGTGGGTGGTAATCTTCATGCCTGCATCGCTCACGGGATAGAACGGCAGGACGGTGACATCGAAATAGATGAGGTCGAGGTTGTAGCGGTTGATGGCATCGATGGTGCGGTTGTAGAAGTTGGTGATATATTCCTGTGTAGGCAGGTTGGCACCATTGCCCCACCCCCATTGGTTGTGGATGGCACCGTTGTTCCATGTGTCGTTGCTGAAGTCGTGGTCCTGTGCATAGAGTTTCTGCGGATCAAGGCCGCGCCACCACTTCACACTTCCGTCGGCATTGAGCTTGTAGCCGTCTTCCTTGGTGAGCCATCCGTCGTACTTCACCCCGCGCAGCGGTCCGTGGAGGTCGAAACGCCGGCTGGGTTCATACCATATCCATGCATGGTCGGCATGGAACGATGCACCGAAAGGCAGTCCGACCTTACGTGCAGCAGCAGCCCATTCGCCCAGGATGTCGCGATGTGGGCCGATGGCCATCGAGTTCCATTCCTGGTATTTTGAATCCCAGAGGTCGAAGTTGTCGTGGTGGTTGCCGAGTGCAAAGAAGTATTGTGCGCCGACTTCTTCCTTATAGAAGCGTACGAGTTCGTCGGGTGTCCAGTGTTCGGCACGGAAGAGTGGCAGTATGTCTTTGAATCCCACCTGCGACGGGTGTCCGTAGTGGTCGCGATGATAGTTGTATTTGCCATTACCCTCCATATAGAGTTCGCGTGCCATCCAGTCGCCACTGCCCTCGACGCATTGTGGTCCCCAGTGTGCCCAGATGCCGAACTTGGCATCGCGGAACCACTCGGGCACTTCGTAGGTGCGGAGCGACTCCCATGTAGGTTGGAATGGGCCGGTTTGCATCGGCTCGTCGGTTTCGAGCACTGGTATCTGATAACTCTGTGCCTGCATCATGACTGAAGTAGCTGTCATGCCAAGCAAAAGAAATAGTTTTCTTGTATTCATAGTTAAATTGAAGATTGATGATTGATGATTGATGATTGAAGATTGAAGATTGATGATTGATGATTAGCTCCTCTCTTATTTCCCCACCACTTCCACATCGCTATACGCCATGCGTTCGCCCTGAGCCAGACGTAGGCCTTCAAAGCGTATGACACTGGCGCGAGTGGGTTTGCAACTAATGCTTTGCCAGATTGGGTTGTTCACAATGTTCGAGAACTCGCCTTCGCCCAGCACTTCCCAGTGGTTCCAG
This sequence comes from uncultured Prevotellaceae bacterium, assembly GCA_946187025.1. GTDB lineage: Bacteria > Bacteroidota > Bacteroidia > Bacteroidales > Bacteroidaceae > Colivivens. The sequence goes on along the minus strand of CAMHPM010000011.1, from coordinate 8,578 downwards.
TCGGTGGTAGCCGATACTCGGTAGCGGGTGATAGTTCCATCCTTGCTGTCTTGTGGTGGAAGGTATCGGAATCCTGTTACGGTCTGTTCCTTTCCCAGGTTGACAAACATCATGCGGTCGGTTGCAAAGAAGATGTAGTAGTTGGCACAGCGTTTCTCGCCCGAGTCGGGAGTGTCGGCTGTTATGTCGGGAGCCATATATACGCCCACCTTCGATATGAGCGGACAAGCCTTGGCGTCGAGTATTGTGAACCGCAATTTCGTTGCGGTTACCGCAGGAAAGCAGATGATGCGTCGGTGACCTATGGTTGTCATCCCGTCGCCCACTTCGGAGAGCTGGTCGGTGAGTTGTATCCACTTTCCACCGGCCAAGGCCTCGAGTGCAAAGCGTTTCACGCGCTGTCCGAATGGGATATATTCCTCGGCAAGGAAGCGGTTGAATGTTGTGGGCTTGCCAAATGACAGTGTGAGTGTTGCATTGGTCACACCATCGTCGGTGGCCCAGTAGGTATCAGTCTTTCCGTCGATAGCATGACACCCATCATACTTGCGGCTTCCGCCACGGGTGTTGCTTACCTCAACCGTTGCTTTACGTGCCAGGTCTGTACGGAACACTTCGTTTATCATCCGGTTGAATGCGATGCCGCGCAAGCTGTCGGTGGGATGTATGCGTCCGTTTGGTGCGATTGGGAAATTGAGCAGCAGGGTTGAGTTGCGGCCCACTGATTTATAATATGTGTCCATAAGCCGCGACAGGCTCTTCACGTTCTCGTTTTCTGTCTCGTGATAGAACCACCCGGGACGTATGCTGGTATTGGTCTCGGCTGCCACCCACGAGTCGCCATCTTCCAAGCCATTGCGCAACATACCTCCGTGTACTGTCCCCAGACGGTTGAGCAGACTCCAGTTGGTCTCGCCCACACTGCCAGCCTCGTTGCCAACCCATCGCAGGTCTCCGCGGTCGCCTCCGTCGTTCCAGATAACACACTTGGGTTGAAGTTCGCGTATCATGCGGAATGTCTCGGCCCACTCGTAGTATGTCCTGGCATCGATACGTCGTGTCTCGTTGGCTCCGCCATACCATCCATCGCCTCCGTTGGCACCGTCGAACCACACCTCGAAGATGTCGCCGTACTGTGTGAGGAGTTCGCGCAGCTGATTGCGGAAGTAGGTGATGTATTCCGGACGGCCATATTGCGGATGGTTGCGGTCCCATGGCGAGAGATAGACAGCAAACTTAAGGCCTTCCTTGCGGCAGGCATCGGCCAACTCGCGCACCACGTCGCCATGTCCGCCCTTCCATGGTGTGTTTTTCACCGAATAGTCGGTATAGGCCGAAGGCCACATGCAGAATCCGCAGTGGTGCTTGGCTGTGAAGATGATGCCACGCATACCCGACAGCTTGCACACACGTGCCCACTGACGGCAGTCGAGGTCGGATGGATTGAACAAGCTCAATTGTTCGTTGCCGAATCCCCACTCTTGGTCAGTGTAGGTATTGAGTGAATAATGGATAAATGCGTACATCTCCAGTTCCTGCCATCGCAGCTGGTTGGCATTGGGCAACGGGCCGCATGGTGCAGGTGCCGTCGCTTTCTGTGCCACGACAGCTGAATTTATCAGCATGAAGAATGCGATATATGCTATCGAGCGTTTCATATCAGGTAATGGTTTCTTAGTCGTAGAGTCGGAACATGCGTTCTGTCATCTGCCATTTCTCGTCGCTGCGTGCATCGGGGTTACAGCCTTGCAGCCGTGCCACGAATGCTTCCCACTCTGCCTGGCGCGGTAAGGTGGCGAGGCGGTTCATAGCCGATGTCCAGTCGAAGTCGGCCGGTGTATCGACTATCATGACAAGATGATTGTCGCGGATGTAGATTTCCATCTCGAGTATTCCAACGCTGCGGATTCCGTCGCGAATCTCGCGCCAGTGGAACTCTTCGGAGTGCCATTTGCGATACTCGGCAATCATGGCAGGGTCGTCGCGCAGGTCGAGAACCTGTACGTATCGTTTTGTAGGGAAGTCGTAATGACGTTGTGAGTAGCCGTCGGTCATATCATTTGCGTCGGATGGTTAGTGGTATTGCCTCGCTATGTGCCTTGCAGAATGCCGTGGCATCGTTGACAACGAGTGCCAGATAACCTCCGCCACCGGCTCCCGGCATCTTCCATGCCCGGACATCGGGCATGGCTGAATAGCGGTCGATGTAGTCTTGCACCCCAGGTTGTATCATTGCAGGGAACAATGTCACCTGTGCATTGAACGAGTCGGCGTATGCCTTGGCAAATGCGTCGAGGTCGCACCGCATGATGGCATTCCAGCAGTTATCGGCTGCGGCGGCCAGTGCCCGCACGTTTTGTTCGTTGATTTGCCGGCCTTCGACCACTGAGCAACCAGGCCTGCGTGGGAACATAGGCACGAGGGTGAGGTGGCTTTCGAGCCATGCCAGTATGGGTTCGTCAGTGCATTGTTCTATCTTCTCGGGCCAGTAATGTGCGTTATAGAAATGCCGGCACAGACCTGGTATGCATATTCCTATGGCATCTTGTGCTCCGCTGATGATTCCGTCGTTGCGCTCGGGTTCGTTTTCGAAACAGAACACGAGTTTGGCGAGCATCTCGGGGTCCATGTCGGGCAGTCGTACGGGCCAAAGGCGGCGTATCTGATTGCGTGTGGAGGTGGAGAGTCCGCAGCGTTCGCGCACGTCGAAATCGGCAACGAGCGATATGGTGATGGCCCATCCGGGAGCATGACACGAGACGTAGGGCTGGTCGATCCATGTGCCTGCAAGGTCGAGGCGTGTGGGTATGCCGCTGTTGGCCAGGGTGCGTTTTATGTCGGTACTGCTGCGCGGAGTGAGTCCGTCGGCCGGTGTGCGGTCGAGCACTATGTATTCGATGCCATGCTCTTCGCAATACTTGCGTTTTTCTTCGCTCGACCCGTCGCTGTTGACCACGAAACGGTCGGGATGCAGGGCTTCGACGGTGGGCACGAAGTCCATCACGCCCGAGCCTGCATTGATGAAGGCATCCGTCACGTAACGGATGCTCTTCACCATAAACAGTCGTTCCTGTTCGGGATATAGTGTCTTGTGATGTTTGTAATCTAATATCGTTGCGTCGGACCCGATGCCTACATACAGGTCGCCATACTGGCTGGCCTGGCGGAAGAACTCAACGTGTCCGCTGTGGAGGAGGTCGTAGCACCCGCTTACAAATACTTTCATCGCCGGTTATTTCTTTAGTTTGAGCGAATATACGCTATATGCGCATACTGCCACGAAGCAAAGCATCGGCACGATGTATGCCATATTGATGCCGTAATTGTCGCTCACGATGCCTTGGAGCGGGGTGATGACAGCACCACCGAGGATTGCCATGATGAGCCCCGATGCTCCAATCTTAGCGTCAGCACCTACATCTTCGAGTGCTATGCCGTAGATTGTAGGGAACTGTAGCGACATGAAGAAGCTGACCAGGATGAGCGAGATGACCAGGAACCATCCTGTGCCTCCGCAGAACACGACGATGGCACACAGCACGATGTCGAGGGCAGCGGCCCACACCAGCAGGATGTTTGGTGTGAAGTATTTCATGAGCCATGTGAAGACGAAGCGTGCAAGGCAGAATGTGATGATGGAATAGAGGTAGATGTTTGAAGCTTCGGCTTCGAGCATTCCCAGTTCCTGCATGACGATGCGTATGGTGAACGACCACACGCCTATCTGTGCTCCGACATAGAAGAACATGGCTACCACTCCGAATGAATAAGGTTTGTTGCGCAGCAGGCGACGGAACGAATCCATAATCGAGCCTTCGGCCGAGTCGCCGCCTTTCGGCATACGCACCAGCAACATGCCTATCATGATGGCAATGAGCACGAATCCCACAATCATGTAGGTGCTGGTCACGGCCGACATCTCGCCCGACTGCATTTGCTCCAGCTGCTGGGCCGAGAGGTGTGCACGCTCGTCGGCACTGGCCGAGTTGAGGTTGCCGAGGATGAGGTATTTACTCATCAGGATGCCGATGATGCTACCTATCGGGTTGAGCGACTGTGCCACGTTGAGACGTCGGGTTGCTGTCTGCGGGTCGCCCATGGCAAGGATATATGGGTTGGCTGTGGTTTCGAGTATTGAGCATCCACCGGCCATAACATAGATGGCAACGAGATAGAATGCGTAGCTGGCCATCTTCGATGCAGGGAAGAAGAGCATGGTGCCGCTTGCATAGAGTATGAGGCCGAGGATGATGCCGGCCTTGTACGAATACTTACGGATGAACAGCGCTGCAGGCAACGCAAAACAGAAATAAGAGCCATAGAAGGCAAACTGGATGAGCGACGTTTGTGAGTCGGTCATACTCATGATGCGCTTAAACGCAGCGAGCAACGTGTCGGTCATGTTGTTGGCGATACCCCACAACAAGAAGAGGAGGCTCACCAGAATGAACGGCACCAGATACTTTTTTTCAACTGTTTTCATTTTAGGGTTGAGTAATGATTTATAATTTATTGTCGCCACAAAGATACAAACTTTTAACCAAAAGCAATGGCTAAAACTAAAAAATAAATACTACTACAGCATAATGACAGGAAGAAAAGGCGCATTTTTCACATTTCACATTTCACATTTCGGTGAAAACACTACCTTTGCACCGTAAAACAAGACAAAGGACAATCATATAATTATGCCAATGTACAGAATCATCAACCCTTGGCGCGGACATCCCGACTACAATTGTTTTGGCTGTTCGCCCGACAATCCGCTCGGACTCCACATGGAGTTTTTCGAAGACGGCGACGACATCGTGAGCACATGGCATCCCAACCGGCACTATCAGGGATGGATAAACACCATGCACGGAGGAATACTGAGCACACTCATCGACGAGACTTGCGGATGGGTCGTGACGCGAAAACGCCAGACGAGCGGCTACACCGTGGGCTTGAACGTGAAATTCAGGAAGGCCGTTTCCACCTCGGAACCGCAGCTCACCATCCGTGCCACGATAGACCGGCAGATGCGCAACCTGCTGTTCATCAACTGCAACGTGACCGACAGCCACGGCGAAGTATGCGTGGAAGGCACGGCCACATATTTCCTGCTCGACGCCGAAAAAGCACAAGCCATGGGATTTCGCAGATGCGAAGTGGAGGACGAAAACAAATAACCGGTGAAACAGATGACAGAAAGAAAGATGGTTAGCGCATGACTGCGCACTCGCGACGTCGCGAGTGCGCACTCACAGGGCTGAGAGTGCGCAGTCACAAGGCCGCGAGTGCGCACTCACAAACCTGTGACCCAAGAATCAGAGTCATTCGAATTCTACAAGTATGCGGAACACCTTGCCTGGATTCTGACTCCACCAGCGCAGGGTTTCGAGTGCGTCGTCAGGACGGACCACTCGTGTGATAAGACTCTCGGTCGGACATGTACCCTGCTTCAGATAGCGGATTACAGCACGGAAGTCGGCTGGGTCGGCATTGCGCGAGCCGCGCACATCGAGCTCTTTCTGCACGAAAAGACGTGTAGGCAACTCGACGTCGCTCTTTGCATAGCCAATGCACACCACACGTCCGGTGAAGGCCACTTCGGCTATCGCCATCTGATAGGTAGGAACGCTGCCGACTGCCTCTATCACCACATCGGGACCGAAGCCCTCGGTCAGCTGCAACAGCTGTTCATGGCAGTCGGTACGGGTGTTGACGGTGTGTGTGGCACCCAGCTGGCGTGCAAGTTCGAGTTTGTCGTCGTCGATGTCGGCTGCTATGACCGTAGCACCACGCAAGGCTGAGCGCACAATGGCTCCAAGGCCCACCATGCCACAACCTATCACAAGCACAGTGTCGATATCAGTGACCTGGCCACGGCTTACGGCATGGAATCCCACCGACATTGGCTCGACCAGTGCACTCTCTTTGGTTGACAAACCGGCCGACGGAATGACTTTCTGCCACGGAAGGGCAATGAGTTCGCGCATAGCACCGTCGCGCTGCACACCGAGGGTCTGGTTGTGTTGGCAGGCGTTGACACGGCCACGACGGCAGCTGGCGCAATGGCCGCAGTTGGTATAAGGATTGCACGTTACGGTCTGGCCCACATACAAGTCTGACGGCACACCATCGCCTACGGCCTCAATCACAGCACCAACTTCGTGACCTGGAATCACGGGGTCGAGCGCCATGAGGTTGCGACCCATGAATGTATTGATGTCGGAACCACAAAATCCGACGTGCTTGATACGTAGCAGAACCTCACCGGCTGCTACACGGGGTGCATCTATATCAACAAGACGGCACTCCTGATGATGAGTTATCTGTAATGCTTTCACTCTGACATGTTTTTAATGTATGGTAATGATGGTAAATTCTTGAATCCATAAAATGCCATCGCATTCGCACCAAGGAACTGCGACTTCTCAACATCAGTGAGTTCAGTCGATTTCAGTACAAAATCATACGACATGCGATAGGTTATGGCCGTGATGGTGCGTGGATAGTCGCTACCCCACATAAGGCGGTTCATGCCCACGAGGTCGGCGGCCTCACGAATGCTACGCACTGCCGACGGGTAAGGATAAAACTCTGAATTATAGAGCCATGTGATGCCGCCCGACTCTATCATGACATTCTCGCCCTCGCGTGCCAGCAACACCTGCGAACGGAACGAAGGCGTGGTGACCATGCCGAAATGGCCAATGGCAACCTTCAGCCGCCGACACTCCTGTATCACTTCTGCCATCTCGCGTATCTGACTTTCGTCGTCGGCCAGACACATCGAGAGTATCATATCATGCTCCTCAAGCAGTTTGAAAAGCGACATCATGCGGTCGGAATTGAGATGGAGGGTCTCGAAATGAGATTCGTCGGCCGATGTAGGGACGGAAAGCAGACGATGTCCGGGAATGGCAAGGCCACGGAAGCCTTGTGCAATCACATCGCGGGCACCCTGCAGATAGTCACTCCCGTAGCGGAACTCGGTCATGCCCATCGTAAAAAAGCGGTCGGGATAACGACTCTGGACATCGCGCAAGTAGGCGTTCTGGTTGCCGTCGATGATTTCCTGAACCACGACAGCAGCACTAACCTGAGCATAATTCATGTTGGAGAGGAACACCTCGGCAGAATTCACACCATCAATCATGAATGGAGGCAGCATCTGCACCTCCTCGCCAAGAAATATGCTGCGGCCATTGTGCAACGTGCGTATCTCCTTGCCATCCACCTTGGTATCCTGACGGAGCCATAAGTGGGAATGTGCATCGATTATGTGTTCGACCATGTCACTCGCTTTTGATTTCCTATTATCTTTCCTACCTCCTCTACCAACTGCCAGTCGGGTTCCTCATTGGCCCAACCTATGTTGCGCTCCACATTGGATGGATTGGCCGAAGAAAACAATGTGGTGGTTACGCGCGGGTTGCTTACCGAATATTGTATGGCAAGCTTTTCAATCGGATAACCCTTTGACGAACAGAACTCCGCAGCACGGGCGCAGGCTTCAACCAACGGACGTGGTGCCGGATGCCAGTCAGGAATGCCACGCGACGTAAGCAGACCCATGCTAAGTGGAGATGCGTTGATCACACCTACCCCGTGGGACTCGAAATAATCGAGGTAATCAGCCAGTGCATCATCGTTGAGGCAATAATGGCAGAAGTTAAGGATGCTCTCGACCGTACCGGCAGGCACATGGTCGATAACCCACTGCAAGTTAGCAAGTTGCAAGTCAGTTATTCCAACATGACCGACCACACCTTTCTCGCGAAGCTCGACCAGCGCAGGCAATGTCTCCTCTGCCACCTTCTGCAATCCACCCGGCAACGATGCCTGAAACTCGATGTCATGCACGTTGATCAAGTCGATATAGTCAACACCCAGACGCTCCATACTCTCATAGACACTATCTGTAGCACGACGTGCCGAGTAGTCCCAGGTGTTCACACCATCCTTGCCATACCTGCCGACCTTAGTCGAAAGGAAATACTTGCTGCGGTCGATACGGCGCAATGCCTTACCCAAAACGGTTTCTGCCTTATAATGACCATAATACGGACTCACATCAATGAAGTTGATACCACCTTCGATAGCAACTTCGACTGCATGAATGCTCTCACCCTCATCGGTGGCATGAAACACACTACCGAGCGACGAAGCACCGAAACTCAAGTTCGAAAGCTTCATACCAGTCTTTCCTAACTCTGTATATCTCATAATATAAACTTTTTTATGTTGTATAAATACATCCATTCATATCACAAATCATCAACCACACAAGAATACATAATCTATATTCTCGCGAGCGTGATTTACATTGCAAAGTTACATTTTATTTACATATAACACAGCATAAAACAACAGAAATTCCACTTTTTCATAATAAATCCACTCACAACTCCCCTTTTTTACCCATTCAAGTATTAATCAGCCAAACACCGCCCCATCAATTCTCCATCCATCTGTTCGTTCGTCACTCCTTCGCCATCAGTTCGTCCATTCCTTCGTCCATCCGTTCGTTATCCCTTCGTCCATCCCTTCGTCGTCAGTGCATGGCGGTTTCCCCGCCATGACCCCGCGC
>CAMHPM010000010.1 GCA_946187025.1 uncultured Prevotellaceae bacterium | reverse complement strand
GCAAATGGTAATAATAGAGAAGAACTGATTCTTTCCATCGAGTCGTCGTGCGACGACACCTCGGCTGCTGTGTTGCGTGGCGGCATCCTGCTGTCGAACGTGACAGCAAGCCAGGCTGTACACGAAGAATATGGCGGCGTGGTGCCCGAACTGGCATCGAGAGCTCACGAGCAGAATATAGTGCCCGTAGTGGATGCTGCGCTCAAACGAGCCGGTGTGAGCCGTGACGACATCGATGCCATTGCATTTACGCGCGGACCAGGACTCATGGGCAGCCTGCTCGTGGGGGTGAATTTCGCCAAAGGAATGGCACGCGCACTTGGCGTACCGCTCATCGATGTGAACCACCTGCAAGGACACGTGCTGGCACACTTCATTCGTGAACCGAACGACGATGTGGCAGTGCCTCCATTCCCATACCTCTGCCTGCTTGTCAGTGGAGGAAACAGCCAGATTATCAGGGTGAATGCATACAACGATATGCAGATACTGGGACAGACCATCGACGATGCTGCCGGCGAGGCTATCGACAAATGCTCGAAGGTGATGGGGTTGGGGTATCCGGGCGGACCAATCATCGACCGGCTGGCAAGGCAGGGAAATCCCGACGCATACAAGTTTGCAAAACCCAACATACCAGGCTACGACTACAGCTTCTCAGGCCTTAAGACATCGTTCCTATATTCGCTGCGCGACTGGATAAAGGACGATCCCGATTTCATCGAACACCACAAGGCCGACCTCGCGGCATCGCTCGAGAAGACAATCGTCGATATCCTCATGAAGAAATTACGGCTCGCGGTGAAGGATACAGGTATCCGACACGTGGCTGTGGCCGGCGGAGTATCGGCCAACAACGGATTGCGCAACGCTTTCCACGATCATGCGCGCCGCTATGGCTGGACGGTTTACATACCACGCTTCAGCTACACCACCGACAATGCAGCCATGATCGGAATAACGGCTCACTTCAAATACCACGACCAAGACTTCTGCGACATCAATGCACCGGCATTTGCAAGAAACGAAACAACCTCCCCTAACCCCAAACCTCCCCTAACCCCTCCAAAGGAGGGGGACTCCGTCCGGATGGAAATGGAAAAATAGTACATAACAGAAGTTAAAGAGAAGTTAAAAGGGAGTAAAAATGGGAGTTAAAGGGACGATACCTACTCCGAGGCAACATCCGTCCTTTTTACTTCATAGCGAAGCGATAACTTCTTTTCCATTCCTTTCCATTCCAAATAATTAAATCGTTGTGTTATACATTTGCAAAGACATACAGGAACGACTGATAGCCCGAGGCAAGACCCTCTGCACAGCAGAGAGCTGCACCGGAGGTCGCATTGCAGCCTTGTTCACATCGGTTGCAGGCAGTTCGGAATATTTCCGTGGCGGTGTGGTGAGCTATCAGACAGAGATAAAATCAACAGTGCTGAAGGTGTCTCGACGCATCATAAACCGGCACGGAGTGGTCAGTGCCGCCACTGCCGATGCTATGCGACAGTGTGCATGTAGGTTGTTTAAGGCCGATTATGCCATCTCTATCACTGGATATGCAGGACCTACAGGCGGAACCGACGACGACCCCGTGGGAACGGTCTATGTGTCGGTCGGTGCAGCCGACGACTGCATCACTCGTCGCTTTGTTTCCAACGGGTTGAGTCGCACAGAAATACAAGACGATGTAGCTGCGTTGGCCGTACGACTTTTCCTTGAATATATTGAAACTCACGAACAATGAAAGAGCAACATTACTTCTATACCCCGGAGCCACAATCCATGCAGCTGCCACCCGATGAGGCAGCTCATGCCGTGCGTGTGTTGCGTCTGCAGACAGGCGACGAGATTTTCCTGATGGACGGACGTGGCACATTCTACAGGGCTTCGATTGCAGAAGCAACGAAAAAGTCGTGTACATACCGGATTGACGACACCATGCCGCAAGTCCCAGCTTGGAACGGACACCTGCATCTGGCAATGGGACCTACGAAAAACCTCGACCGCACGGAGTGGTTGGCCGAGAAAGCCACCGAGGTGGGGATAGACGAACTCACGTTCCTCGACTGCCGGTGGTCGGAACGTCGCATCGTGAAACCCGAGCGTATTGAGCGAATCCTTGTCGCCGCAATGAAGCAGAGCCGCAAGGCATGGCTGCCCCAACTCAATGCAATGACCCCATTCCTGGCATTCATAAACAGAAAATTCGACGGGCAGAAGTTCATCTGTCACTGCCATGAAGATAATCTTCCACTACTGCGCAACCAACTTCGCCCCGACACCGATGCTGTGGTTATGATAGGGCCGGAGGGCGATTTCAGCCCCGAAGAGGTACGTGCAGCCGAAGCGGCAGGATTCATGTCCGTCAGCCTCGGCCGCAGCCGCCTGCGCACCGAGACAGCTGCACTCGTTGCTGCGGTGATGATGCAGAACAGATAGATGCTTATTCAATACTGACAGGCTCTGTATTCTATTGGAAAGAAAGTAAAAGCTCCTCAATCAGAGGAGCTTTTATCGTATTCAGTCATTGGTTTTATCGTATTTGCTTAGTGGTTTTATTGTGTTCGTTCGGTTGCTTGCGCTTGGTTGGCTGAGTCGATGAGTGCGCGGTATATCGGGTTTTGTCGCAGCAGTGTGGCGTTTCCGACAATGAACAATTGTTTGCGGGCGCGTGTCAGGGCCACATTCAGCTTGCGGTCGATTGGTGTTCCGTCTTGTATCATTATGTTCGACAGGATGTCGAGTTCGTATGCTTGTGTGATGGTGGTGCCGTATATTATTACGTCTTTCTGACTGCCCTGGTATCGTTCGACGGTGTCGATGAGCATAGTGTCGGCATCGGTTATGCCTGCCTGACGCAAAGACTCGCGTACGAGGGCTATTTGTCGTCGGTAGGGCAGGATGATTCCTATCTGCTCGTGGGCACAGAACGGCAGGTTGTTTTGCTGGGCAAGTGTGTGCAGGGTTGACACGATGCGGGCTATCTGCCTCGCCTCGTCGCGGTTGGTCTTTACCTGACGCTCGGTGAACGGTGGTGCAGGAACATCGAAGAAAGCAATCCTGCGTGTTGCTATGATGCTCTGGTCGGAAGTTGGTGTAGGGTAGTGGTGCGGTTTGGTGTGGGAGTCCTACAGGCAGCAGGTTGCCGTCGTAGAACATGCGGCTTGGGAAGTCGGCAATCGACGGGTGCATTCGTCCTTGGTGTGTGAGCTGTCCTTTCACTTCGGCCGGGGCCTGACTATAGAGGCGCTGGAAGAGTGAGTTGCGGCAGTTGGTCAGGCCTATTGCGTTCAGTTCCTTGCTCTCCACTGCCGACTTCTGCTCGTCTTGCACCACAACGGCCGGCAGTTGTTTGTGGTCGCCAATCATTATGAACTTGCGTATAGACGGGTGTCCGTCGTGCTCGTTGCAGAGGAGGGGGAGCAGTTGCGGTTCGAGTATCTGCGATGCTTCGTCGATGATTGTCACGTCGAATTGCTTCAAGCTGAGCAGTGATATGTTTGACGTGATGCTGCTCACCGTGCCGACAAAGACTTGGGTGTCGTCAGTGAGTTTCACCACCGTTTGCCGTCGTGCATCGTTCCCGACGATGTTTTCGATGAGTCGTTTGCGGTATTGCGGGTCGCACGACAGGGCGCGCCCTATGCGCATGTAGTTGCACTGCATCGACTCCAACACCTGGCATATCTCATCTACGGCGCGGTTGGTATATGCCATCAAGAGGAGTGTGTGGCCGGAAAGAATGCTTTCGCCCACCATCGCACGCAGTGCCACAGAGGTCTTGCCGGTGCCCGGAGGCCCTACGAGCAGGAAGTAGTCGCGTGCCTGTTTGGCTCGCAGCACTATGTCGCTGATTTGTGGGTTGGGGTAGCTGCCGACGAGTGCTACTGCCGTATCGACTTCGGGGGTGCGGCGGCACAATAGCAGTTCGCGACGTGGAGCGGCAACGCAGAGCAGGGAATAGAGGCCTGCGAAGAGTGGGCGCATGGTCGAATCTACATAGTCGTGCTCGATGGCGAAGTGGTTGTCGGTGTTGAATATATGCGGGTTGCGACATGGTGTGCGTTCCTCCAGGGTTATGGTGTCGGCCTCGATGCTTTCGATGCTGCAACGTATCACCTGGCGTGTGGTCGGTGTGTCGGCCACGGTGTTGTGGACGTAGAGTATGACTGCATCGCCTGTTCGGAATGAGGGTGAGCCCGTAGCCATGGCAGCAGGCTCTGCTATGCTGAATGTGAGGCTTGGCGTGAGGGCCACTAACCGCAGGAACAGTATGTCGCCGTTTTCCTGTTTCGACCGCAGGTCGTTGTTCCACAAGCTGGCCATTCCGCGGCTCCGGTCGATGCTGCTGTCGCCCACATGAGCCAGATATTGCTCGCGGCTGACGAAGGTGAAGAATGTGTAGAAATAGTCGGCAGCGAGTGTGTCGGCCTCTTGCAGCGGGCGTAGCAGCTGCCGCAGTTCGGGCAGGTTGTAGTCGGTCCATAGCTTGCTGCTGGTGCCGCTCAGGTTCAGGTCTTCGGCTCTGAGTCCCTGCAGGTGGTGTCGTATGTTGCCTGCAGCGATGTCGTATTCGGTTGCCACTATCCTGTTGCGCAGGTTCATCATTTCGAGCACCATGTCGCGCGCGGTGCGTTGTTCGAGCAGCATGGGGTATTTGCTGTAGAGCAGGTAACCAGCCACGTCGAGGCGGCGAAGGCCGAGGTTGTAGTGCATAATCTCTTTGTAGAGAATCATCTGCATGAGGTGCTCGGCGCGTGCCCGCTGGCGAAACGTGTCCCACTTGCCCGATTTCAGCTCGATGAGGGTTGTCATGTCGTGGCTCAGGTAGTCGAAGCGTCCCTGCAGGCCCAGTGTCTCGCAGAAGAACGACGGCTCGAGCTGTGCCTCGCTGCTGTGTGGCATGTTGTCCAGGGTGTGGCGTATGTTTGCGAACTGTCGCCGGCATTCATCGAAAAAGCCTGCATCTATGCCCTCGGTGGTGGTCAGTGCTATAAGATTCCGGTTGAAGGCATGGCGCATGGATTCGGTGTATGTGGCTTCGGGATTGTTCACGCAGTCGTCGAGAAACTGCCCGGCCACAAGTCCCATCATCGTGTGGTGTGTGGCTGTGTCGGGGCGCAGCTTGCCCAGGATGTAGTTCAGCGGTGATGCACCGTAGGGTTTGAGGCAGCTGCACAGCGTGCTCACGTCGATCAGGTAGTCGGGCAGGAGCACTATCATTTCGGGTGCCATCGTGCCCCGCTCTTCATCGGCCGTGCAGTCAACGACATTGAACTGCATACCCTCGCTTATCAGCTCCATGGCTTCGGTCGTCTCCTTGCCACTGCTGCAATCCACCCTCCACAGCCCCTGTCGCGGGATGTCGCGGCAAGTGGCGAGGATGCAGCCCCGCTCTTTCCTCACAGCCACCATGCGAGCCGATTGCAGCCATTTGCCATCGATGGAACGGGGTGGGGTGACTGCGGCTGCGGCCGCCGGGGCCAGTGTCCTGATGTCGGCGGGAATTTCGCTGGCGGTAAACCGGGCATACGCCTTGACAAACTCGCCGAAGTCGGCCGCAAACTCTGTTGCCACCGCTTCAGCCTCGCCATCGCGTATGCGTCGTGCCCTCCAGCGGAACCGGTCGATGCCATGAAGCGGATAGCCGGTGAGGCGGCACACAGCTTGAAGGCGCGAGAAGAAGTCGGAGTAGGTGGCCGTGTCGTCGGCCAGCAGCTGGGCACACACACGGTGCAGCATATTATACAACAACGCATATTTCTCGCCAAGCGTGAGCTGCGAGTGATACACCTGCCGTATGTCGTGCCACAAGTCGATATTCATGTCGCCTTAATATAAATGCCCTGCAAAATTACAAAAATAATTCCGATATACCATAAGCGATGTGGCATAAATTAATATAGTGAAGAAAATGAAGTTTCGGATATTGGTAATAAGAAGTTAAAAGGAAACCCCTCTCTTATCTCCCCCAAGGGGAGATGATACCATCCGGATGGAAAAGGCTCCTCCCCTTGGGGACAATTGCGGAATCGGAGCAATTGGGGAGCAGAGCGACGGAGGGAGCGGGGGAGAGGTTATTTTAGTTGCCGTCGGGTTTCAGTGCTTCGAAGAATGGTGAGTTGTGCCACTTGAATTGTTCAACGGGGTCTGGCTTGGCGGGGTCGAATCCGGTGAATTCGGGCTTGATGTGCGATGCGATGGGCAGGTCGAGGTCGCGAATGCCTTGCAACACCATCTTGGCTATCTCGTAGGCGCCGTAGGGGTTGAAGTGTGTGTTGTCGGCCAGTGCAGCGAACTGTCCCGGGAAGGTGTTGGCGGGATAGTGTACGAATGCCCGTTTGCTGCCCTCGGTGCCAAGTGTTTCGTAGAAGGTGCGGGTCATGTCGTGTACTTCAATCATCTTCACCCCTTCGCGCATTGCCACCCACCGCATGGCATCGGGATAGTCGCCGTGGCTTTCGGTTATGTGTCCGGCCGAGTCGAATGTGCGTCGCTGGGTCGGGGTGACGAAGATTGGTGTCATGCCTTTGGCACGGGCCTCGTCGATGAATTGCTTGAGGTTGGTGGCGAAGTTGTAGTATGCGCCCGAACCGGGTGTCTTCTGCTTCTGGTCGTTGTGGCCGAATTCGACAAAGAGATAATCGCCTTGCTTGGCCAAGCTTAATATCTTCTTAAGCCGTCCTGCGGCCATGAACGAAGCAGCCGTCTCGCCGCTCTCGGCATAATTGGCCACGGCCACGCTGTCGTCCATCCATCGTGGCAGCATCTGTCCCCAGCTGGCCCACGGCTCGTAGTCCTGATCCACCACGGTGGAATTGCCGCAGAGCCACAGGGTTGTCACGCCGTTGGCTGGTTCTATCTTGATGGAAGAGCAAGCCGGTGCTTCGCCTCCGATTTCGATGGTGAGCTTGTCGTCCCAGTTCAGTTTGGTGCGTTCGCGGTCCTTTATCTTCACGCGGTCATTGCCGCTGATGATAGTGTTGCGCTTGTTCACTACAAACGTGACGGTCTTTGTCTCGCCCCTCATTGTCACTATGTTTTCGGCCATCAGCCGTCGGCTCTCGGCACGCACCGTCGTGTTCCCGGCGCGTTTCTTATTACCCAGGTTGATGGTTACGCGATAGTTGCCGTCAGGCACACCGACCGAGAAGAAAAACGGCTTGCCGTCGGCCACCGGGGCGAGGCGGGTCATGTCGTAGCCGTAGCCTCGTGCGGCATCGTAGGTATCGGTTGGGTTGATGCGGGTGGCCGTCTTGTCGGCACCATCGAAGGAGAACGATTGTGCCATGAGGCTCACGGCCATGAGCCATGCAATAGATGCGGTTAGTAGTCGGTTCATACAGATGATTTGGTTGGTTGTACTGCAAAGTTAGGCATTTTTAGCGAAACACCTGCTATGTTTTTTCCACAAAATGCAATATACCCCGTTTTTTGTTTAAAAACAAGTGCGCACTCGCGGGCCTGAGACTCCGCACTCGCAGGGCCGAGACTCCGCACTCGCAAACAGGCCCCGTCAGAAGTATTTATCCCACCTTATATAAATTAAATAACAAATATCGATGGCTGGTTTCAAATTTATTCGTAACTTTGTGGTCACATAACCAAATCAAACCTCAACAACAATGATTAAGCAAGCTACACTCGGCGCAGCACTGCTCGCCACCGCGCTATCCATGAGCGCACAGAAACCCATGACCGCCCCAGCCGGCGGCAAGCAAATCAGCGACGAACTCATCGGCATCTTCTTCGAAGACATCAGCTCCTCAGCCGACGGCGGACTCTATGCCGAACTGATACAGAACGGTTCGTTTGAATTCAACACCACCGAACGCGACGGATGGGGACCCAGCACCGCATGGCGATTCCAGCGGCCGGGACACTCGGCAGGATACATCGTGCCACAGTATGCCAACCCACTCAACGAGAACAACCCCACCTACATGCGTCTGCACATAGAGCGCGTGGGACACTACTACGACTTCAACGGATGGACCGGTGTGGGACTGCAGAACGACGGATTCGACGGAATCAGCCTCAAGAAAGGCGAGAAATACAACTTCTCAATGTTTGCCCGCAACGTGAAAGGCGATGCAAAGAAGGTGCGTGTGGTGCTCGCCACATCGGGAGGATTCGGACACACTAACGCACTGGCCGAGACCGAAATCGAAGTGACCGGAAAGGAGTGGAAGAAGTTTGAAGCACAACTCACTCCAATCGAAGACGCAGCCAAAGCAGCACTCCAGATTCTGGCACTCCAGACAGGCGAGATGGATGTTGATATGATATCGCTCATGCCCGAAGACACATACAAGGGACACGGCCTGCGCAAAGACCTGGCACAAGCACTGGCCGACCTGCACCCTAAGTTCATGCGATTCCCAGGCGGATGCGTCGTACACGGA
Source organism: uncultured Prevotellaceae bacterium (assembly GCA_946187025.1). Classification (GTDB taxonomy): domain Bacteria; phylum Bacteroidota; class Bacteroidia; order Bacteroidales; family Bacteroidaceae; genus Colivivens. The sequence goes on along the minus strand of CAMHPM010000010.1, from coordinate 5,213 downwards.
GGCGGCGACGGATTCTGGGACACCTATCGATGGAAAACAACCGTGGGACCACGCGAACAGCGTCGCGGCATCAAGAACACATGGGGCTACCACCAGTCGATGGGACTCGGATACTACGAATACTTCCAGTTCTGCGAAGATCTAGGCATGGAACCACTGCCAATACTGCCATGCGGCGTGAGCTGCCAGGGAGTGAACGGCGGATGGAGCATGAGAGACCAGGCACAAGACTGGGTACCAATGTCGGAAATGGACGAGTGGGTCGATGAAGCACTCGACCTCATCGAGTGGGCAAACGGAGCTCCAACCACCAAGTGGGGACGCATACGAGCCGAAGCAGGACACCCGGAACCATTCAACCTGAAGTACCTCGGACTCGGAAACGAAGAGCGCATATCTCCTGAATTCATCGAACGATTCAAATACATCTACGAACGTGTGACCAAGGCACATCCTGAAATCGTCATCGTAGGTACCGCAGGTCCAGGCTCACACCCAGGCAACCGCGACTATGAAGCCGGATGGAAACTGGCCGAAGAACTGCAGATGCCTATCCTCGACGAACACTACTACGAACCTCGCAACTACTTCCTCACATCGCGCCAGTACGACAACTACCCACGCAACCGCAAGACTAAAGTATATCTCGGCGAATATGCAGCCAAGGACAAGAAACTCATCGACGCACTGGCCGAAGGCCTCTACCTGCTCCATGTAGAACGCAACGGCGACGTAGTGGCCATGACCAGCTACGCACCACTCTTCGCACGCAAAAACGCAACCAACTGGAACCCCGACCTCATCTACTTCGACAACGAGCGTCCGTTCCTCACCTGCAGCTACTACGTGCAGCAGATGTTCGGACAGTCATCGGGACAATACTACTACGGCGACTGCGTAAAAATTGATCAGGAAACCAACGAGCAGGGCCAGTCGGTAGTGCTCAACACCAAGACACGCACCCTCTTCGTGAAACTCTGCAACGCCAGCTCGGCCGCAAAGACAGCAAAAATCGACCTCTCACGATTCAAGTCGATGAAGCCAGCCGCCACCAAGACCGTCATTGCAGGTAATCCTGACGATGAAAACAACTACGACAAGCAACCAATCGAGCCAAAGACCGAAAACGTGAAGCTGCAGAAGAAGTTTACAACCGAAATGCAACCATACTCGATCGTGATGTACACCATCAACCTCTGAACCCGGCCTAATTAATGTTTTTTACGCATCCCGCCCTATAAAAAGAGTGTGTCGGCATACTTTTTTTAATGTCCGACACACATTTTTCCAACAAAATGTTTGGTCATGTCGGGAAATTGCTATACATTTGCAGCCGAAATCAAAAAACAAGCGACAAGAACATGAAGTCATACTTTGCTACATACTTTTATTTTTACTTTTACTTTCAAAGAAAGTGAGAGCGGGTAATCGTTTGTGCTTACGTATGGCAGAATAAAGAATAAGAAGATACCAAGTCCCGCTCTCACATCGAGAGCGGGACTTCTTTTTTTAAGGTACTCAAGTTTATTTAAGGAACTCAAGAAACCACAACACAGACACAAAACAAAACGACACAGACACGCAAAAACCGACAAACCATTATGAAACGTATAGCAATACAAGGCGAGGTGGGCTCGTTCCACGATGTGGCCAGCCACCGATATTTCGATCACGAAGACATTGAGTTGATCTGCTGCGACACCTTCGAGCAGGTGTTTACCAGCATGAAAGCCGATGACGACGTGATTGGTATGCTCGCCATAGAAAACACAATTGCCGGCAGCCTGCTCCACAACTACGAACTGCTGCGCGAAAGCGGTATGCAAATCGTAGGCGAACACAAACTGAGGATATCACACTCAATCATGTGCCTGCCCGACGAAGACTGGGACAACATAACAGAGGTCAACTCACACCCTGTGGCACTGATGCAATGTCGCGACTTCCTCAAACGCCATCCACGACTCAAGGTGGTGGAAACCGACGACACAGCCGGTGCTGCAAAAAACATAAGCGAGAACCAGTTGCACGGACATGCTGCCATCTGCTCTAAGTTTGCTGCAGGGATATACGGAATGAAGGTGCTCGAAGAAGGCATCGAAACCAACAAACACAACTTCACACGCTTCCTTGTGATTGCAAACCAAGGCAAGGCACCGCAACTCACACAAGACTGTCACATAAACAAAGCCAGCATTGTCTTCACCCTGGCACACACCGAAGGGCAGCTGTCGCAAGTGCTGTCGATATTTTCGTTCTACCGGATTAACCTGACAAAGATTCAGTCGTTGCCTATCATCGGCAAAGAATGGGAATACATGTTCTACGTTGATATCACGTTCAGCGACTACCAACGCTACCGACAGTCGATAGACGCAACACGCCCGCTAACCACAAAACTATCAATATTAGGAGAATACGAAGATGGAAAATCGACAATCTGAAACCACATATCAGCCGGCCGACCGCCTGAAACAGGTGAGTGAATACTACTTCAGCCGTAAGCTGAAAGAGGTTGCAAGGCTCAATGCCGAAGGTAAAGACATTATAAGCCTGGCTATAGGCAGCCCCGACATGCCGCCCTCGGCTGCGACCATTGAGACACTATGCACCCAGGCCCGACGCCCCGACACCCACGGCTACCAGCCCACAGTCGGAATACCCGAGCTGAGAGCAGCCATGGCCGGATTCTACAAGCGTTGGTATGGTGTTGGACTCGACCCACAGACTGAGATTCAACCGCTTATCGGCTCGAAAGAAGGCATTCTGCACGTGACTCTGGCTCTTTGCAACCCTGACGACCAGGTGCTTGTGCCGAATCCCGGATACCCCACTTACACGGCTTTGAGCCGCATTCTGGGACAAGAGATTGTGAACTACGACCTGCGCGAGGATAACGGCTGGCATCCCGACTTCGCACAACTGGAGTCGATGGATCTGAGCCGTGTGAAACTGATGTGGACCAACTATCCCAACATGCCAACCGGTGGACGGGCCACACGCGAGTTATACGAACGCTTGGTTGACTTTGCCCGCCGGCATCACATCATTATCGTAAACGACAATCCATATTCGTTCATCCTAAACCGCGACGAACATCTGAGCATATTGCAGGTAGCAGGGGCCAAAGACTGCTGCATAGAGTTCAACTCGATGTCGAAAAGCCACAACATGCCGGGATGGCGAGTGGGTATGCTTGCCACCAACAGCCAGTTCGTGAGCTGGATACTGAAGATAAAGTCGAACATCGACTCGGGCACGTTCCGTCCGCTGCAACTTGCCGCTGCAACAGCCTACGACAACACCGACGAATGGCACACACATGCCAACATCGAGACTTATGCCAACCGCAGGCGTATTGCCGAAAAGATAATGACGGCTCTGGGCTGCAGTTTCGATGCCCGGCAGCAAGGCATGTTCCTTTGGGGACGGATACCCGACCACTATGCCAACGTGGAGGAACTGACGGAGCGTGTGCTGCACGAATCGCGAGTGTTTATCACTCCCGGGTTCATCTTCGGCTCGAACGGCGAACGATACATACGCATTTCGCTATGTGCCAAGGACGACAAGATGGAAGAAGCCCTCGTGCGTATATGCCAAACGATAAAATAACAAAAGACATAAAGAAACCCAAACACATATATTAGCAACATGGAACTACAACTTCAACCACTCAACCTGCCGAGCGACAATCCGCGCCCGTTTGTCATAGCAGGTCCTTGCTCGGCCGAGAGCGAAGAGCAAGTAATGACCACCGCCACCCAGCTGGCGAAGAAAGGATGCCACATGTTCAGAGCCGGAGTGTGGAAGCCGCGCACCAAACCTGGCGGCTTCGAGGGTCACGGCGAAAAGGCCCTGCCTTGGTTGCAACGCGTGAAGGCCGAGACCGGAATGCTCACTGCCATCGAGGTGGCTACCCCCGAGCATGTTGAGCTGGCACTGAAATACGGAATCGACATCTTTTGGATAGGAGCCCGCACCACCGCCAACCCATTTGCGGTGCAGGCATTGGCCGACTCGCTGCGGGGGGTGGATATACCGGTGTTTGTGAAAAACCCGGTGAATCCCGACCTTGAGCTGTGGATCGGTGCGCTTGAGCGTATCAACGGTGCAGGAATAAAGCGTCTCGGAGCCATACACCGCGGTTTTTCGAGCTACGACAAGAAGATTTACCGCAACCTGCCTATGTGGCAGATTCCGATAGAGTTGCACCGGCGCATACCGGCACTGCCCGTGGCTTGCGACCCGAGCCACATCGGCGGACGCCGCGACCTCATCGCCCCGCTGTGCCAGCAGGCCATGGACCTCGGCATGGACGGCTTGATTATTGAAAGCCACTGCGACCCCGACACGGCATGGAGCGACGCAAACCAGCAGGTGACTCCCGACATTCTCGACTACATCCTCAGCATTCTCATCATACGCGACAAGGTGGTGAGCACGGAAAACATTGTAGCCCTGCGTAAGCAGATTGATGAAATCGACGACAGCCTCATCGACCTCCTGGCCAAACGTATGCGGATAAGCCGCGAAATCGGACAATACAAGAAAGAGCACGGAATGACAATAGTGCAGACCAGCCGCTACAGCGAGATACTCGAGAAACGTGGTGCCCAGGGTTCGCTCATGGGAATTGGTGCCGAGTGTATTAAACAGATTTTCGAGTCGATTCACGAAGAATCTGTGCGTCAACAGGTTGAGATAATGAAATAGGAAAGGAATATGAAGATACTGATACTTGGAGCAGGCAAGATGGGTTCGTTTTTCATCGACCTGCTATCGTTCGACCACGAAGTAGCCGTTTATGACATAGACCCACGTCGTCTGCGATTCACATACAACTGCCAGCGTTTCACCTCGCTCGACGAGGTTGACGCGTTCCGTCCCGACCTCGTAATCAATGCCGTGTCGTTGAAATACACGCTCGACGTATTCCGCGAGGTGATTCCACATCTGCCAAGCGAATACTGCATACTGAGCGACATCAGTTCGGTGAAGACCGGGTTCAAAGAGTTCTACGAGGCATCGGGATTCCACTACGTATCGACCCACCCTATGTTCGGACCTACGTTTGCCAACCTCGGGCAACTGTCGAACGAGAATGCAATCATCATCAACGAAGGCGACTTCATGGGACGTTGCTTCTTCAAAGAACTATATACCCGCCTCGGACTTCACATCTGCGAATACACCTTCGACCAACACGACCG
>CAMHPM010000009.1 GCA_946187025.1 uncultured Prevotellaceae bacterium | reverse complement strand
GAATGTGCTGTATCCGATTACCGGATGTTCCGGATAGATGCTGAGCCTCAGCACGCTGTCGGCTTCGATTACCTCACCCTGTAATCCGAAGTCGAGTCCTTTTTGTCCGCGGTCGTCGAAGAAAGTGAGTCGCACATCGCCGTTGTGTGGCGAGAGGAATCCGTCGATATATATGTTGAATGCCTTGGTTATTTCCTGTTTCGGACATGATGCTCCGCCATGGAAGCCTATTTGTGTCGAATCCTGGTAGATGTCGAAGAAGACGGTATCGATCTTTATCGAGTCGGATTGCAGGTTATAGATGTGTGCATTGCCTTGCAATCCATATTCCTGCGATGTGCGCAGGTTGGCAGCCACCTCCTTGTAGTCGTAGCCTTGCAGGCGTATGAACTTGCTTATAGGGTTTTTATTGCCGATGTTGGCACGCAGTGTTGCCTCGGGCATGATTTGTTTCAGGTCGTTGATATTGAGGTTGTGGTTCTTTGCCTGCTGCTGTGCCAATGCAGCCACACGTGTATAGTCGTCAATCAGTTTCATGCAGTTTTGCGGAGCATGGAGTTCGAAGTACAGGTCGTTCATCTGCAGTGTGATGTCGGTAGAGTCGGCTGTGCTCTCGGCGTGCATATCGAACTGCTCGGTCACAAGGCTGTCGCCGTTGAGCACCACTTCCACTCCTTCCACCTGTGCGTTGACAAGGAAGAGGTCGCCGAAGTTGCTGTGTGCCTCGAAATCGCCATGTGTGGCATGTGCCGTGAGTGGTTCGTCGGCAAATCCGAGTGCATAGATGTCGCTGAATGGCAGGTCGAGTGCCATGGTGGCATCGACACCGCGTCCGGTCATGAAGCCATCGACGGTGAATTGTCCGATGAGACGCTCGTCGGCAAAATCGATGTTTGCCTTGAGGTCTTGTAGTCTGAGCGACGCATCGGCTGTGGTGTTGTCGATATAGTATGTGCCAAATGCCGCGTGTTTCATGTCGAGCTGTGCTTCGGCCCATGTGCGTCGGGAGTCGAAATCGAAGCCGCAGCCCTTGGCGCGGAGATGTGCTGTGATGTAGCAGGTGTCGGGCAGCGGAACGAAGTCGCTCACCGGGAAGTGTGTGGCGTCCAGGTCGATTGAGTATGCGTCGTTTCCTGTATCGTAGTTGGCTTTCAGCCGTGCAGTGGCACGTCCGAGACGCAGTATGGCATCGGCTATAAGCCGTCCGTCGGCCATCGTTATGTCGCCGTCGATGTTCATGCCTTGGGGCAGTTTGAATGCCGAGGCCACATCGGCTGGCATGAATCCCTTGACGAACTCCAGGTTGCCGCCTCCCATCTTGAGCCGGCTGTCGATACCTATGTTGCCGTCGGGGTCGTCGAGGTTGGTGAAGGTGGCACTGCCGTTGATGGCAAAGGCTCCGTCGATGCGTGCGTCAACATGTTCCACAACGAGGGTTTGCATGTTGCCCTGTGCCTTGAGGTCGATGTTGAGTGGGCGGTCGGGCCATGAGCGGCCGAACTGCTCATACACATCGGCCGAGAACTGTTGTATGTCATGTTTTCCGGCATAGCCTTGCACCTCTATGTCCATCGTGCCGGGGTTGACGGCATCGAAGGTGTTGAGGTCCATGGTCATGTCGAGGTTGAGGTCGGTCTCGGGTGTGTGGATATGGAAACGGTCGAGATAGAGCGTGGTGGAATCCATGCGCAGTGTTCCCCTCGATTCTTGCAGGTTGATTCCGCTGCGTTCGACAGCCGAAAGGTTGGTGATACCTATATATAGGTCGCCGTTGGCCATGAACGAGAGCGAATCGATTGCGATTTCGGTGTCGGTAAGGGCTATGTGGTTGGGGTCGAAGCCTGTGGCCGGAATGCCGCGTCCGATGTCGTAGTTCACCCTTGAGTCGGTTGCACGGAGTGGCCCTACGTAGTAGTTGCCGTTGGCCAGGTCGAGCCTGCACGCCAGCTGTCCATGGTCGAAGAATGTGCTCACATACATGCTGTCGGCACTTGGCGGCAGGTCGAGGTCGAGTCCGACATTGTCGAGTTGGATGTCGGCCATGTTGATAGTGCTGAGCAGTCCCGGTTCCTCATCGGCCATCGGGTCTTCAGCCACGGAGTCGGCCAGGATGAGGTGCAGGTATGAGTCGGCCAAGGTGATGCGCGGTATGTTCATGTTGCCGCTCATGAGGCCGAGGCTAATATTGCCCGTCTGCATGTTGCCGATGCGGCCGTCGATTTGCAGGGCTTCGACCATGTCGAGCGTGTTGACCCGCGTGCCCACAAGCGCTGCGGTGTCAATCCTCACCTCGCCCTTCAGCAGCGGCAGCACCTCGACATCGAGCAGCAGCTGCTGCATGTCGAGCAGGGTGTCGGACGGGCTTATGGCCTTCGCTCCACCCACACTGAGGTTCAGCGGGAAGCGCAGGCGGAAATGGTCAACACTTATCTCCATCCCCGTCTCTTCCGAGAGGCGTTCGGCTGCGCAGTTCACGGCCCATTGCTGCACCGGTGGCAGATAAAACACAACGCCAAGCAACACGACAAGGACGAGCGGTATTGCCACCACCCATCCGAGCGTCTTCAGCGTCGTTCTTAACTTCTTTGCCATTTTCTACAGCTATATACCAACTGCCGGTTTCCGCCCACAAAGTTACGCATTAATACCGACACGACAAAATAATATAATTATTTTCCGCTGCAAGAAGGCCGTAAAAGTCGAAAAACACGGCCGAAACGGCATTATCAGTCAAACATGAATGCACCGGCGCAAAAATGAGTGCGCACTCGCAAGGTCGCGAGTCCGCACTCGCGACCCCGAGAGTGCGCACTCGCAGAAACCGGCACATCCACCGCCTCTGCATAGCGGCCGTTGTCATGTGCCACGTCGTTTTCGGGCATATAACTGCCACCGACACGACAATTGTGATAAAATAAATATAAATTTATTTTGAAATTACGCACTATTTACGTATCTTTGCAGGAAATTTGCATTTGAATGAAAGAACTAAACAAAGAATTGAAGGCAATAGCGGAAGGAATAGACGACAAGAAGGGTCACGGAACAAAAGTAATCGACCTCCGCAAATGTGGCGACACGATATGCCGCTACCTCGTGATATGCGAAGGCAACACCCCGACGCAAGTTCATGCCATTGCCGAAAGTGTGGGTGACAAAATGAGGGAGATGTGCGACGAACGGCCGCTGGCTGTAGAGGGAATGCGCAACTGCCTCTGGGTGGCTATGGACTATGCCGACATCATGGTACACATCTTCGTACCCGACTGCCGGCAATTCTACGACCTCGACCACCTGTGGGAAGACGGAGAAATAGTGATGGAAGAAAAATCAGAGAACCAACGATGACAAACAAGAAGACTACAAATACGGGACAGAAAAACAATCAGCAGCCAGGACAGAACCGACGCCCGCGCTTCAACCTGGGATGGCTCTACCTGCTGCTATTCGCCGGAGCGGCATATATATTCCTTTCAAAATCGGGCAACACACAACAGAAACAGCTGTCATACACCGACTTCCAGGCATGTCTGGACAGCGGCTACGTGAAGGAAATACTGGTAAACAAAGACAACCTGACACTGAGATTTGCCGTGTCGGCCGACGGCGAACGCTACATCTACGGCGACGTGGCCACCGAACCAGGAGCACGACGCGTGCCGCAGGTGGAATTCGGCTCGGTGACAAACCTTGAACAACACGTCGATTCAGCAAAAGCAAACGGACGGTTCGAAGGAAAACTGAGCTACGAACGCGACGACAACATGCTGTGGAACATCCTGCTGCAAGCCGCACCTATAATCATACTCGTGATGTTCTGGTTCTTCATCATGAACCGCATGGGAGGCGGAGGCATCGGCGGAGGAATATTCAGCTTCGGCAAGTCGAAAGCCAAGCTCTTCGAACAAGACGAAGGCAAAGACCGAATCACATTCAAGGACGTGGCAGGACAGACAGAAGCCAAGCGCGAAGTACACGAAATCGTCGATTTCCTCAAAAACCCAGCCAAATACACCGAACTGGGCGGCAAGATACCAAAAGGCGCACTACTCGTCGGCCCTCCGGGAACCGGAAAGACACTGCTGGCAAAAGCCGTGGCAGGCGAAGCCGAAGTGCCATTCTTCTCGATGTCGGGTAGCGACTTCGTCGAGATGTTCGTGGGAGTCGGTGCCAGCCGCGTGCGCGACCTCTTCCAACAAGCCAAGGAGAAGTCGCCGTGCATCATCTTCATCGACGAAATCGACGCCATCGGACGAGCACGAGCCAACCGGGTAAACACAGGAGGCAACGACGAGCGCGAAAACACACTCAACCAGCTGCTCACCGAGATGGACGGATTCGGAACCAACAGCGGAATCATAATCCTGGCAGCAACCAACCGCGCCGACATACTCGACAAGGCATTGCTGCGAGCCGGACGATTCGACCGCCAGATACACGTTGACCTGCCCGACCTCAACGAGCGCAAAGCAATATTCAACGTACACCTGCGACCAGTAAAGATAGACGAGACAGTCGATGTAGATACACTGGCACGACAGACACCGGGATTCTCAGGAGCCGACATCGCCAACGTGTGCAACGAGGCAGCACTCATTGCCGCACGCAACAACTCGCCGTGGGTCAACAAGCAATGCTTCCTCGACGCCGTTGACCGAATCATAGGCGGATTGGAAAAAAAATCGAAAGTGATGACCGATGCCGAAAAACGAGCAATAGCACTACACGAAGCCGGACATGCAACCATAAGCTGGTTCTGCCAATACGCCAACCCACTCGTAAAAGTCACCATCGTGCCACGCGGACAAGCACTCGGAGCCGCATGGTACATGCCCGAAGAACGGCAAATAACCACCAAGGAGGAAATACTCGACGAGATATGCGCCACACTGGGCGGACGCGCAGCCGAGGAACTCTGCATCGGACGCATATCGACCGGAGCAATGAACGACCTCGAAAAGGTTACAAAACGAGCATACGGAATGGTGGCATACGCCGGTATGAGCGAATCGCTGCCAAACCTCTGCTACTACAACAACGACGAATACTCGTTCTCGAAACCATACAGCGAACACACAGCCGAACTGATTGACAAAGAAGTGAAGCAACTCATCGCAGAACAATATGCCCGCGCAAAGCAAATCCTCGACGAACACAAAGACGGACACGCACAGCTGGCACAACTGCTCATCGAACGCGAAGTGATCTATGCCGAGGACGTGGAACGCATATTCGGCAAACGCCCATGGATATCGCGCACCGAAGAAATACTCGCTGCCAATGCCGAGGAAAACGGGAAAAGCGACGACCTGATGGATCACAACGCCGAGAACGAAGAGTTCATACGCAAGAAAATAGTCGATGCAGTGCTCGAAAAAGCCAAGAACGGAACACAGGCAACACCTCAAAAACCGAAAACCGACCAACCGGCAACAGCCGGAGAAGAAGAGGCAAAAGACCCGAAACCGTTCCAGGAACTGAAAGTGACCAACTTCGAAGCAACAGCAACCGAGACCATAGAAGCAACAGCCACGGCCGAAACGGCAACCGGAACCGTCGGGACCGACACCACAGCCGAAACAACCGACACAACCACCACAGCCGAAACAGCCGAAACTAACGATACAAACAACGGTACACTCGACGACATGGAACCATTCGAACTGCTCGACGACCTCAACCTGCCGGCACAAGCTGCAAAGCCAAAACGCAAAAAACAATCGAAAAGCAAACCGATAGCACCAACCACAGAGGAGAACACCCTCTTCGGATGGTGACAAAAGTACCCGACACATCTACCACAGAATGAAAAGAAACCTAATCATACGCTCCATCACAGGACTGGCATTCGTAGCCATAATCGTTGGCTGCATGATGTGGCATCCAATGTCATATGCCATCCTGTTTGCCATAATAACAGCAATGACAACCTGGGAGTTCTGCTCAATCATAAACAACCGCCTCAACTGCCAGGTCAACCGATTCATCACAACCGTGGCATCAGTATATCTGTTCGGAGCAATACTGGCATTCAACGCCAACATCTGCGGCTCAGAGATATTCATACCATACCTGCTCACATTGGCCTACATGCTCATCTCCGAGCTATACCTCAAAGACAACAACGTGCTGCACAACTGGGCATTCACAATGATGTCGCAACTCTACATCGCCCTGCCCTTCGCACTCCTGAACACACTGTCGTTCATTGCCGTCACATTCACCGGCGGCGGACAAGCATCAATTTACAGCCCTGTGTTCCCACTCTCTGTCTTCATCTTCATCTGGACCGGCGACTCGGCAGCATACTGTTTCGGCTCGTGGCTGGGCAAACACAAACTCTTCCCACGCATATCGCCCAAGAAATCATGGGAAGGCTGCATCGGAGCATTCGTCATGGCAATAGCCGTATCACAAATAATCGCAACATATTGCCCCGACTTCAATCAGGAAAATGCCATGGCCAACCGCCTTGCATGGGCCGGACTGGCAACCGTAGTAACAGTGTTCGGGACATGGGGCGACCTCGTTGAGTCACAAATCAAGCGCAAACTCGAAATAAAAGACTCAGGACACATACTGCCTGGACACGGAGGAATGCTCGACCGATTCGACAGCAGCCTCATGGCAATACCAATGGCTGTAGTATATATATACACCGTCAACCAACTGACGGAAACCCTGTAAAGACAAAACAAACCAAAAAAACCAAATAAAAACATGGAAGAAAACGTAAACAAGGAGCCTGTAGCCGAACCACAAGAGGAAGTAACTCAGGTGACCGCAGAAACTACACAGCCAGACGTAGAGACGCCTCAACCAACAGAAGAGCCACCTACGCCAGCCGAGGAAGCACCAACAGAGACCGAAGCTGAACCCGCAACCGCAGAGGAAGCACCTGCGGAAGCAGAGGAAGCACCTGCTGAAGCTGAAGAAGCACCTGCAGAAGCCGAAGAAGCACCTGTTGCAGCACAGACAAAAGAAGAGATTATAGCACGTCTCAAAGAACTGGCCGAGAGCGATGACGAAATCGAACGCCAAGAGGCCGACAGCCTGAAAAGCCACTTCTATCGGATACTGAAGACTGAAGCAGAAGCAGCATTCAAGCAATTCACCGACAACGGAGGCGATCCCGAATCATACGAACCGGCAGTGGAACCACTGGAGCAACAATTCAAAGACCTCTTTGCCATCATCCGCCAGAAACGCGCAGCACAGCATGAAGCACTCGAAAAACTGAAAGAAGAGAACTACCTGCGCAAGGTGCAGATAATAGAAAAGATAAAGGCAATGCTCGAAACTCCCGACGATGTGAACAAGGAATACAACACATTCCGCGAGTTGCAGACAGAATGGAACAGCCTGAAAGAAGTGCCGGCAGAGAAGGCAACCGAACTCTGGAAGACATATCAGGTGAATGTAGAGAAGTTCTACGACACACTCAAGCTCAACAACGAATTCCGCGCCTACGACTTCAAGAAGAATCTCGAAAAGAAACTCGCACTCTGCGAAGCTGCCGAACGCCTCACCGACGAAAAGAATGTGATTGAAGCCTTCCGCCAGCTGCAGAACCTGCACCAGCAATTCCGCGAGACCGGACCGGTAAGCCGTGAACTGAGAGAGGAAGTGTGGGGACGATTCAAAGCAGCATCGACCATCATCAACAAGCGCCACCAAGACTATTTCGAGGCACGCAAGGAAGAAGAGAACAACAACCTCGACCAGAAAACAGCCATCTGCGAAATCATTGAAGGCTACGACCTCGACTCGCTCAAGACATTTGCCGACTGGAACGAGATGACAGAAAAGATAACTGCACTGCAAGCCAAATGGAAGACCATCGGTTTCGCTCCGCAGAAGATGAACCAAAAGATATACGAGCGTTTCCGCACTGCATGTGACACATTCTTCACCCGCAAGTCGGAATTCTTCAAGAGCATACGTGAAAACCAGAGCGACAACCTCCGCAAGAAACGCGAACTGGTTGAAAAGGCAGAGGCGCTGCGCGACAGCCAAGACTGGAAGGCCACTACCGACCAGCTCGTAGCAATGCAAAAAGAGTGGAAGACCATCGGAGCCGTACCGCGCAAGTATAGCGACGAACTATGGACACGATTCAATGCAGCATGTGATGCATTCTTCGAGGCAAAGAAAGCTGCAACATCATCGCAGCACGGCGAACAAACCGAGAACCTGCAGAAGAAGCAAGCAATCGTTGACCGGTTGGCAGCAATCGTGCCGGAAGAAACCACCGACCTTCGTCAGCAACTGAAAGACGCACAAGCCGAATGGAATGAAATCGGACACGTGCCGTTCAAGGAAAAAGACAAGGTATATAAGGCACTGCGAGTGCAGATGGACCGTCTATACGACTATCTTGGCGAAACTGCTTCACGCCAGCGTGTAGAACGTTTCAAGAGCACAATCACATCAGGTAGCGGCGACAAGATGCGCGAGCGTCTTGTTCATCAATCCGAAATACTGCAGCAGGAAATCAAGACATACGAGAACAACCTCGGTTTCCTCAATTTCTCAAAAGGCAGCAAGTCGAACAGTTTGGTTGAAGAACTCAATCACAAAGTTGAAAAACTACGCGCTGACCTGAAGGAGATTAAAGAGAAAATCAAGATTCTCGATGCTGCAGAATAGCCAGTACCTCTTATTATCAGGCGAACACACTGGCATATATAATAGATGCACATCATATATATAATAAAATAGGTGTGGCACTTATAATAAACCAATGTGGTATTTATAATAAATAGGTGTGGCACTTATAATAAATCGATGTGGTTGTCGTCATGCTGTTGAGGGTACACCCCTATTAACGCATGACAGGCAAGATGCGAGGATGATTGCTTTCACCTGATATTAAACGCAAATACTGCAGACAAACAATGCCCGGGCTCATGCTCGGGCATTGTTGTTGTAAAGCCGCTCTGTTGTTGTAAGCGTCTCGACACAAAGCTGGATGTTTCAGTCCATGTGGAACATCTCTGGCAGAGGTATCGATATAGGCGAGTTGTCGGGATTAGTCTCCATGATGTCGGCCATGTATGCCCACCATTTCTGCACAATCTCCAATCCGCCCATGTCTTGGCTGCCACCTTCACCTCGTGTCTTCTGAAAGGCGAAAAGCGTGTTTGTTTCCTCGTCGAGATAGATGCTGTAATCATATACTCCGCCATCGTGCAAGAGTTGGCGCATCTCAGGCCACAGCGCTGCATGACGACGTTTGTATTCTTCCTTAAATCCTGGTTTAAGGTACATTTTGAATGCTTCTCTTTTTTCCATCGTCGGTTATTATTATTTGGTTAGTTGATATTCCTGATATTCGTCGTCCATCGAGGTCGTAGGTTTGTCCCGGAATGGTCGTAGATGGTGTGTTGCCGTTTGTCCGGTTGGCTTCAACTGATGTTATACCGACAGTCTCGCTCACTATCGTCACATCTTTCTCGACGGGCAGCATGACGATAGAGTCGGTGAACAGGTCGATATCGTAGAATGCACGCAGATGCATCTGGTCGGCCCGGTTGCGTATCGGTGAGTATTGGTAGTCGATGGTTTCTGTCTGCCCTGGCTGTAAGTAGAGTCCTACACCAGCAAATACGACATACGGTGCTGTGCCCTCTGCTTGTTCATAGCCAATGTATATGCGTCCGCAGTATTCGGCATGGCTGTCGTTGGTCACGGTCATGCTGAAATGCGGGTACTGCCAACGCACCACCGTGTCGGGAAACTGAAAGTCGTCGAGTCGCAGATGTGCCGTGGCTTCGGGTGCCTGGCGCACATTCAGGGTTGCTCCGCCGACTGTCGCCAACAGATAGTTTGGCGTGCCGCGCGAAGTGCGTGCTTCGCGCCATGTACCGTCATCATCCCGGAACACGGGCATCAGCCGATAGGTTCCGTCAGGTATTGCACGGCCGTTGATGTCGATTGATATGGTGTCGGTGTATGATGTATCTGTCAGTTCTTCCAGTTCAAACTCACGTTGGTAATCGTGAAGTATGCTCACAGGCTGGCCGTCGTCGATGTTGCATAGTGCCAATGCTACAGTTCCGTTGTGGCGGTTCCATCCAATGTTGGCCAGGTTGTGTGTCACCACGACAGCCTTACCGGCTTGGTTTTCGAGCAGTTCGATGTGCGAGAACGCATATTCATGAGTCTCGCGTATGACTTCGGTCAGCAGAGCAGGCTGTATTCCAATAGTAAAACTTTGGATGATGTTGGCACCGTTCTCGCGTCGGTTGCGAAACAGGTTCCATTCCGGCTGGTGGGATGTCATGTAGTCGATGTTGTAAAAGCCGTTGGCATATCCGCGCCATCCCCAGTTGATGTGGAAAAAGCCGTCGGAGGCATCATATCCGTCAATTACAAATGCATGTCCGCCACCATCGATTCCGTATCCGCTGCATAGTATCGGTCGGCCGGCCATGATTTCGTCGGCGAGCAACGAATGTAGTTCGCGGCGGCTGTAGAAGTCGCGGAATATCTGTCGTATGCTCCGGTCGTAGCCGAAATATCTGGTCAGCGCGATTGGCTGGCGTATCGATGCGGCTCCGCTTTCCTTTATCCCGTAGCGCATATCGACTGCTATGCCGGCATCGCTGCCAAGCAGTGCCACCGCATTGGCTTGTGCGTCGGAGTAGTCGCCGGTATAGGTGTCGAGCATACGGGAGTAGTCGTAGTGGTGTGAAGCGAAGTCGGCAGTGAGTGTCTGTCCGCATCCGGTGGAGTCGGTGTAGCTGTATTGTCCCATTCCATGTTCAGGATATTTGTAGTAATACATCACCTGTGCCATGGCTGTTGCCACGCATCCCACCTTGCAATGAGCATCGTCGATTATCGGACAAAGCAGGTTGTAAGGTGCATCCTGCCCCCACAGGTCGGTAAGCATTATGGTTGCGTCGGGCGCTTCCGTGTCGCGAAGTTCGTATCGTACCGGCAACTTCCGTCGTTTGTTGCCATCCACAGCCGGCAGCGTTTTCACCCACTCCCTGAATACCGGGTTGTTGGCAACAGCATCTTCGTATGTGCCGTTGTCGATGCGGCCTATAGTTGTTTCCTGTCCGTCGGCCACGTCCGACACGATGAAACCATGCCGCTGCTGACGTATTTTCAGCTGCGGTGTCTGTGCCGATGCAGTGATGGGTGCTAAGGCTGCGACAAATGTTAATATCAGCAATGATCTGACTGACACGATAAAGTCTATTTTAGGTATTTAGCCAGCGGGCTTCCAATCTTTTTCAGTCCCTCGGCCACACTCTGTGCGTTGCGCAGTGCTCCCTGGCGCGATGTATGTGTGTGGTCGTTTTTGTAATATGGTGCAGTTGCTTCGCGACCGATGCTGTCGAAAAAGTCGGCTGTAATGTTGTGGACATCAACAAACTCCACGCCCGTCTCGGCCACTACCTCACGATACCACTTGCCGTAGCTGTCGTTGCGACGTTCTATCTTGCCACCAGGCCACTCGTTGCGCGGAGTGAGCGAGAGGAGTATCGGTGTGGCTCCTTTCTCGCGCACATCCTGTATGAACTTCTTCAGATACCATCCGAACGAGTAGATCACCTTGTATTGTCCGTTCGACTGCATGCGATATACATGGCAAGTGTCTTGTGCCGTGGCTATTACTCCACGCTCCTTGTCGCGGTCGATTCCTCCTATGTCGTTGTGTCCGAACTGTATAAGTACGTAGTCGCCTGGTTCGAGCGAGTTATAGACGCGGTCCCACAGGCCTTCGTAGAGGAATGTACGTGTGCTCCGACCGGCACGTCCGGCATTCACAACCTTACATTTCGACTCGTCGAACACACTGCCGGCCACTGCGCCCCATCCCCACATGCCGTCAGCATCGCTGTCGGTGTTTTTCATCGTCGAGTCGCCTGTGGTGAATACCACCGGCTGACCCTTCTTCCGGCCTTGGTCTATACGCTCGGGATGCAGTGCGCTTTGTTTCAGGAAAGTCTTCAGCAGGGCCACGTCGGGGTGTTTGCACGCCTCGATACCCTCGGCACATGATGCTGCATTCATTTTCGCACCAAACTCCGATGAGTGAATCTTGTCGCCGAAGAAGTGGTAGTCAGTCTTCCATCGTCCGTACTTCTCGAGTTTAGTGGCCGATATGTCGTTCAGGTCGATCATCGGTGTGTTGAGTTCCTGCGCCATCGCCTTTATCCACGGAGTGAAGTCGCTGAGCTTGCGCTGTATGCGAGTAGGGTCGCCCGGTTCGTAGTCGTTGCGTGGAGTGAGTGTCAGCAACACAGGTATGGCTCCTTTGGCACGAATCTCGGCCACATACTTGCGTATGTATCCACCGAATGTATATACCATCTCCTGGCGTCCGGTCTCCTTGATAGTGACAAGGGTTGAATCGTGACCCACACCTTTTATACATGATCGCGCGCGGCCGGAGTCGAGCGGTCCGTTGTCGTTGTGGCCCAGTTCGAGAAACACATAATCGCCTTTCCTCACACCAGCCAGCACCGATTTCCACAGGTCGCGGTAGAATGTGCGTGTGCTCATTCCGCCCAGCGCATGGTTTTCGACCGTTATCTTCTTTTCGTCCCAGAAGAGGCGTTCGAAATATCCCCAGCCCCACTGCCCGTTGTTGCCGTTGCCCAGGGTGCCGTTGCGCATGGTTGAGTTGCCCACAAGGAATATCACAGGATTACTGCCGCGACGGCTCGAGCCACTCACCGGACGTGCCTGGTTGGCCTTTTCCAACGAGTCGGCAGTATTGTCAATCACATTGTTAACATCTCTCATGCCCTCATATCGCGGGCGGTTTTGTGCATCTACTGCCAGTGCGGCGCACAGCATGGTTAGCAGCAATACGTAAGTCTTCATGATAGTTTTTGTTAATAATTACGGGAGTCCACATTCTGTCCCCCGACCGCAAAGATACGAAATAATTGATAATTGATGGCCGGTAAATGCCTATAAATTGTGTCTTTCATACTTTTTTTCACATACAACCGGCTTTTTTCACATCTTCAGCACCACATACGTAGCCACACAATCCGGTGCCGCCACACAAGAAGTAGAACCACGAGTTGGAACCTTACTCCGTGAGAGTGCGCACTCACAAGCCCGAGAGTCCGCACTCGCGAGGCCGAGAGTGCGCACTCATTTTCCAGCAAATGCAGCATCACACCAAAAACATATCGGCAAATGCTAAAAGAAATTGCAGAAACATGACAGATAATTCAACCATATTTACTATCTTTGCAAGCAAATACATACCCAAACAAATCTGACAACCAAACTAACATGCACAAACTTTTCATTTCCGCACTATTACTATGTGCAGCGCTCATGCTGTCAGCACAAGAGCGCACCGACCAACTTCTCAACTTCGGATGGAAGTTCCGCCTTCTACAAAACGGCGAAGATGTCACAACCCTGACCGATGATGCCACATGGCGCACAGTCGATATCCCCCACGACTATCAGATGGAACTGCCGTGGAACAGCCATGCCAGCGGAGCACGCGGATTCAAGGACACACCGTCGGCCGTCTATCGCAACCACTTCGAGGCCGACCCCGCATGGAAGGGTCGCAAGGTGTTGCTCGACGTCGAGGGCATCATGACCAGCGGCACATTCTACATCAACGGCCAACTGCTCGGCAAAATCGACTACGGATACCTTTGACATCAGCCGCCACCTGCGCTACGATGCAGAGAATGTCGTGACAGTGCGTTGCGACGTGGCCCCTGGCGGACGCTCACGATGGTACACCGGCGGCGGACTCTTCCGCGATGTACACATACGCACCAAGAACCCCATCAACGTGACCCGGCACGGATTATACATCACCACACCGGTGATTACAGCCACCGAGGCACAGGTAGAACTGCAAGTGGAAATCGAGGGAGCACGAGCTCAACGCTTCGACATGACACTCGAAAGCCGCATATTCGACCCCGACGGACACATCGTGGCCGAAGGTCGATGCGAAGTGCCTAAATACATCAAGCTGCTGATAAACGAAGTGAAGATGCCACGGCTCGACATCAAGACACCACGCCTGTGGTCGTGTGAAGAGCCCAACCTCTACCGCGCCGAAGAGATCGGAAGAGCGTCGTGTAGGGAAAGAGTGT